>JAFAGE010000136.1 GCA_023423015.1 Bacteroidota bacterium | reverse complement strand
CGACGAAGTGATCTACGATGTTGAACCCGGCATCTTTAAAAGAATGGCTAATCTCGCGCAGAATAACTGGTATGAATCGCAAAAAGGGAAGGGCACAGATACACTGTCATTCGAGGAAGCGTTCAGGAGATTTCGGGAAGACTGGGAAGAAAAACCCGATCAGCCATATGCCATGAAACGGGAAGGCAAGGCCTACACCATCCTCGGGTTTACCAAATCCTCCATCCGTTTTAAGAAAGCCAGTGGCGGGACAGGCCATACGATGAGCATTGCCACGCTGAGGGATTATTACTACGACAATAGGCCTGTTCGCAACTACGGTGTCGGCATCTATTACCCCGGCATTCTCGAAAAGCTGAAAAGCTATCCCGCCGAGCCGTCCGACGACAATGTAAGGAAGAACTATGTTCTGGTCATTGACGAAATCAACCGAGGCAACGTTTCACAAATATTCGGAGAGCTGATCACCCTCATTGAAGAAGACAAACGGCTTGGCAGAAAAGAAGAGCTGTCCGTCACGCTCCCGTACAGCCGTGAACGGTTTCGTGTACCGCCGAATTTATTTATCGTATGTACGATGAATACAGCCGACCGGAGTGTCGAAGCACTTGATACGGCCCTTCGCAGGCGTTTTGCATTCGAAGAAAAAACGCCAGAGGCACAGCTGCTTACACCACAGGAAATGCTCCGGAAGCTGTGGTGGGAATATGAAGACCGCGACTGGGCAGATGAAGAATTTGCCAGGGTTGAAAAGAAATTGTACCGTCTTATCGGATTTCCCGCTGAAATGGATAACCCCAAGAGTAAAGCTGACCTTTGGAACCTGGTAAAAGCTGAAGGCGAAAAGGAACAACAGTTGCAAGTTCTGTCTGCACTGGCGTTCACGGGCATTAACTTGTCTGCGCTTCTATCCGTTGTCAACTACCGGTTGGAGAAGCTGCTGGGAAGGGACTGTACTATAGGTCACGCGTATCTACTTGGTGTGCGGTCCGTGAAAGACTGCCAGTATGCATTCCAGCACAAAATCATCCCTTTGTTGCAGGAATATTTTTACGGTGATCCCGGACGGATCGGGCTGGTGATTGGCGAGGTTTTTATCACTGCTTCTCGCCCCTCCAACGTGCTGCTGATGAAGGTCAGTGGGCAAAGCTACATTGACCAGAAACTGTACCCGCTCCAAGATGTGCGGGTTTGGGACGAGGCCACTTTTATCCAACATGTGAAAGCCATTTATGCTTAGCACTCCTATCACTGTCTTCGAACACCAGACGCTTGAAACCGGAGAGCAGGGATTGTCCGATGATGACTGGGAAGCGCTCTGCCGCTTCAATGACCGTCATGGTAACAAATATTTTACCACTGGCTTTAAGAGGGTCACGTTTACGTCATATGTCGGTACCCTGCAGGTGGGCGATAAAGTGATTGAGATCCTGCCCAAAGCTGACCACCTATCCCCGCAGTCCGAAGAGATAAAGAAAAAGTGGCAACGCGCTTTGCTGTGGATGCTGCACAAAGCCGGATACGTCACGCTGAACGCCACAGAAAATGCTGTACAACAGCTGCAGCAGCTACATTTGCTCGATATCTTCCTGTATGCCTATCTGCAGGAAATTAACTTTCTTCTGCATAACGGATTGGTGAGAAAATACAGGCGCGCACGCGGCGAGCAATATGCACTGCGGGGGCGACTCATGATTGATAAACAGGTCCGCTTTAACCTCGTGCACCGGGAACGATTCTATACAGAGCACACCGTGTATGACCGGGATCACCGGCTAAACCAGGTCCTTAAAACAGCGCTCGAGATTGTACGCGATGTCTCGCTGCGAACCGACATCCGCTTGTGGGCCGATGAATACCTGCTGTCATTTGAACCTGTTTCTGCCTGGCGTGGGCGGGCTTCAGAACTGCAGCGTCTTTCTTTTAACCGCAAAACCATCCGTTACGCGGGGGCAATTGAACTCGCAAAGATGATCATTCTGCACTACCATCCCGACATGACCGCCGGAAAATCAAGTGTGATTGCGCTGCTCTTTGATATGAACCGGCTGTTCGAGCAGTTGGTGTACCAGCTCCTTTCGTCATCGGCAGCTAAATTCGAAAGTAGCGACGTTACAGTGTCCCCACAAGATGAACAATACTTCTGGAAGGATAAAACGTTGCGGCCGGACCTGAAAATTGAATTTTCGAAATCTGACTCCGCTGGTAACCGGACGCGTCACCGCGTTATGGGGGATAGCAAATGGAAAATGATCGCTGCCGGCGATCCGGACCCGCACGACCTGCGGCAGATGTTTGCCTACAACATTCGTTACGGTGCTACACGCTCTGTACTCATCTACCCTGCAACAGGACAGGTTTCCACATCGCTTGCCAACTTCGAAAAATTTGAGGGTGACAGTTCAGCTGATCATGGGTGCGAAACTTATTTTATGGGATTGTTCACCGCCGAAGGAGAGCCAGACGAAGACGCAGGAGCAAAATTTATCAAGCACCTGATCGATACCACGGTCAGTGAACGTATACGAAAAGATCAACATTGAAAGAATTGACCAGGATTACACCTTGCGATCAAAGATCACCCACAAATAACATCAGCTTAAAACATATGGTTGTTCACTTATGTCCCAAAAGAACAGCGTGCTGAGGGTTTTTCACACAGCTGGAATTATCCAAGTCATCAGACTCGCACGTTAAACTGGCGACTATTATAGCTAAATAAAACACCATGATTTCAGGTGAAGATTTTTTACGCCTCGAAAAGCAATTGCAGCAGCGCCAGCATATGACTGCTGCGCAGGCGCATCTGCTGGTAACTTTCAAGCGAGGATTTCACCATACTGATGATCTGAATGATAAGATCCGCAGGAAAGAACTTAGTGAAGATGATCTGGCGAAGATACGTGACCTTGATGCAGCTCTCTATGTGATGCCGGCTTACACAGAGAAAAAGGCCTACCGTTTTATCCGGCTTATACCGTCCCAAATTCAAAAAGCAATTAAGTTTTTTGCAGCCCATCTTGGTAAGACCATACGTTTCCCCGATTTTCTCAGCTGTTCGAAATTCACAAAATTTACAGGAGATCTCGTCATGCAGATCAACCTTGCCCCGCACACTTCCTGTCGGGACATGCATACGTTCTGGGAAGAAAGTGGCGTTCCCGATCCAGAACGTAAAGTCGCGTTCACCTGCAATTCGTGTTTTAAAGTGATCGAAGTTCAACCTAAAGGGGAAATTTACCTGATGCTCCAGGAAATTCCCTTCGATGATCAGGCAACAGAGGTACCATTTTTCCAATGAAAAGACGAAGAACAGTGTTTATTCCTCGTTCCCAATACATGGAAACCATTATGAGGCGCGAAAAGAACACTCTCTCAATCGTAAGCTTTGGATAAACATATGTTTTTTAATTCGGCGATTTCCTTTCATGCGCTATATTGTTCAAAATCTGACAAGTCAATAATGTTCCTACTATGTTCCTAGGCGGACGCATAAAGCAGTTAAGAGAGGAAAAGGGGCTGTTGCAACGGGAACTAGCTGCATATCTGCAGATAGATACACCGATGTTTAGCAAGATTGAGCGTGGTGAACGGAAAGCGAAGAGGGAACAAGTCCTAGTGCTGGCAAAACTTCTAATGGTAGCGCCAGAAGAACTATTAGCCCTTTGGCTTGCAGGTAAAGTGTATGACGTGGTTAAAAATGAAGAGGTAGCGTTAAAAGCCTTGTCAGTCACGGAAAATGAAGTGAAGAAATCTAATAAGAAATCCAAAAAGTGACAAAATTAAGAAGTATACATACGAGCAGAACGATGATGTTTGCTGAGCTATCGAAAGTGATGGATCACGCAATTCATGATGATGTGTATCTAGATTCATTGAATCAAAATATTGCAAATAAAAAAACGAAGAATAATCAGGAAAAAACAACGGGCTTTCTAAAACAACTTTATGGATTTAACTTGACCGATTTGTCGTTTAGATTTTTTAGGTTTTTCTGGGAGAATACTGAAGCGAATGATAGACCACTTTTGACGTTGCTATATGCGATTCGTCAAGATTCTCTTCTTGCGGAAAGCTATCCAGTAGTTGCCAATACTAAGATCGGAGACAGGGTTACTATTAGTAAGTTGGAAGAACATATAGAAGCGCAGCATCCTAATCATTTTTCTGAAAACACAAGACGTTCATTGGCACAAAACATTGCCAGCTCCTGGAAGCAAGCGGGCTTCATTACCGGGAAAGTAAAGAACATTCGAACACAACCGAAAATTGGTTACCATGTAGTTGCCTTTGCATTTGTATTGGCATATCTAAATGGCGAAAGAGGAGATTTTATATTATCCAGCAAGTGGGCAAAGGCATTATGCTTGGGTGATAGTCAGTTAAGAGAACTCGCTATCGAAGCTGCCAGGAGGGATTTATTGCAATACCAATATGCCGGAAGTGTAACGGCCATATCATTTACAAATCTGTTTACCAAACTAAAAATAGATGGCATCTAAAGTCGATCAATTACTTTCTGCTTATGAGGTGGTGGTGAATGAGCCCTGGTCCAATTCGCTATCGGGTCAGGAGAGAATATGGTTTTTAGTGTACGACCCTGCCGAGCAACGTAAAATAGATTTACGCATTGGCGATTTTGAAATGGCTACACAAAAAGCTGGCAAAAAATGGGTAACCGTTTCACTTAAAAAATGCTTTCCTATATGGATGGCAGGTCATGATTATAAAGAGGAATACTTTACTGATCCGGAAACCTTGGTTGACCAATTGGAAGCCGAGTTTAAACAATTTGCTATCAATTACCTGATAGAGGAGATGAATAAACAAGGCACTGACAACAATACGCTCATTGCAGTGAGAGATATTTCATCTTTGTTTGGATTCAACCGCATGTCTGATATTCTAAACGGCTGTGCCAATTCCTTTAAAGGAAGAATGCTCATTTTCTTTCCAGGCGAATACGACAAAAACCATTATCGTTTACTAGATGCAAGAGATGGTTGGAGCTATCTGGCCAGACCCATTACTGCTTAATTAGAAAATATTATGCTGAACAAAGAATTATTTACGCTAAATCCCGACGAAAACAATTTGATTAATGACGGTGTTGTTGAAATCAATACTGCTAAAGATGACCAGGGATTGAAGATTATCCGGCACGAACTGAAAACCTTTGTTTGCGAAGGAGAATACCAAAGGGGTATTTATAGAATACTGGATACTTACCTGAAACACATTGACCAACCAAAACAACCTGCTGTTTGGGTCAGCGGTTTCTTTGGTAGTGGTAAATCACACCTGGTTAAAATGCTGGGTTATTTGTGGGAAGATTTTAAGTTTCCCAATGGTGATACGGCAAGAACCATCAAGCCTTTGCCACAGGATGTGAATGATTTATTTATTGAATTGGAAAGAAAGCAAAAGATCAATGGCAGGCTTTCTGTTTCCGGTACGCTTAAAGATTTTCCATCGGCAGATATACGTTATTCATTCCTGCAATTGTTTTTAAACGAGTTGGGACTACCACAGCAATACCATCATTTCAAGTTTGTGTATTGGGCCAAACAAGAAGGGATTTATGATGGCTTGAAATCGTTGGTAGAAGCGCAGGGTAAGGATTTCAAGAAGGAATATGAAAACCTGTTTGTCTCTTCTGCCATTGCAAAATCTGTTTTAGAGTTGAAGCCTGAATTTGCGGAAAACGAAGCCAAGGTGAAAGAGAATTTCAAGGCCAACTTCAAACGTATTGATAGCATAAACCGGGAGCAGTTGATTGATACCATCAAGACGGAAATATTACCGATGTTTTTTGGCGATAAAATTCCGTTGACCATTGTTGTGTTGGATGAGGTGCAGCAATTTATCGGCTCTGATGGCGATAAAAGTATTGATCTGCAAAACCTGGCACAGGATATATGCAGCAACTTCAATGGCAAGTTCCTGCTCATTGGTACGGGACAAAATGCACTTTCAGAGACAAGCCTATTGCAACGTTTGCAGGATCGTTTTACGGTGAAGGTTTCTCTGTCCGATACCGATGTAGAAACAGTAACCCGTAAAACAGTGTTGGAGAAAAAGCCGTCGGTGATGAATGCCATAGACAAAAAACTGGATGCAGCACTGGGTGAAATCTCACGCAATCTTTCCGGCACTGACTATGGTTATGTAACAAGCGATAAAGCAACACTCGTAGCCGACTATCCCATTCTGCCCTCTACCCGCAAATTTTGGAAGAAAATATTACAGTCTATTGATACCGCAGGTACATCAGGACAATTAAGAAGCCAACTCCGGATTGTAGATGAAAGCATTAAAAAAGTAGCCGATAAAGACCTGGGCTATATTGTTCCGGCAGATTTGATATTTGAACAAAAGCAATCACAGCTTTTACAAAATGCATTGCTGCTAAATGAAACGAACAACCTGATTGAAGGCCGGAAATCCAAAGGTGGTGATGCCGCTTTGGAAGGCAGGATATTAAGTGTGGTTTTTCTAATTGATCAACTCCCAAAAGATACAACCGGCAGCCGGTTGAAATCGGATGAAAGCACCATTGCTGAATTATTGATTGACAACCTGAACGAACCTTCCGATGGCTTCCGGACGAAGGTTGAAGAAACGATAAAAAAGCTGGTGACTGAAAAAGTGCTGATGCCAGTAAATGACGAGTTTAAGCTCCAAACAAAAATTGGTGCCGAATGGGAACAGGAATATACCGTACATGCGCAAAAAATCAGTGGCTCTGGTGATGATCAAATTCAAAGCCTTCGGAGAGAAAAGATCATTGCTTTCTTCAACGACAAAACAAAGACCATTAATATTCTCCAGGGTGTATCAAAGCAAAAAAGAGATTTTGACATTTGGGATAAAGACACCCGTCCGAATACGGATAACAAATTGAATATTTGGATCAGGGACGGATGGTTTGAAAATGAATCTACCGTACTGAATGAAATTCGTGCAGAAGGGTCTGATGCACCGTTAGCCTATGCGTTTGTAAAAAAGTTTAGAGACCCTGAATTAAGAAGTGAGATCATTAAATACCTCGCTGCCGGATTAACCATAAGCTCCAAAGGACTACCTGCAACGCCGGAAGGAGAACAGGCCAAGAAAAGCATGGAAACCCGGCAGGGCCTGGCTAAGATTGCCATTGAGGAGCTGATTGATAGAATTAGCCGGGAAGCAGTAGTGTATTTAGCCGGTGGAAACAAAATAGAAGCCGGAAACATCAGAGACAACATTGAGGAAGCGTTGAACAGCATTGCGGACAGGCAGTTTACTGACTTTAAGAGCAAAGGCGATTATAAGGACTGGGACAAAGCCTTAACGAAAGCCTTATCTGGCGATCCTGATGCTTTGAAAAGGATTGGCTGGGATAAAGAACCGAAAGATCATCCTGTTGCTATCGAGATCATTCGATTCATTGGCAACAATACCAAGCAGGGGAAAGAGGTTCGTAGCCATTTTATGAAAGCGCCTTATGGATGGAGCCAGGATGCCATTGATACCATGCTGATCATGCTCAAAAACACCGAGCATATTTCTACGCCAGAGCCTAATATCAACCAGGCAAAAATTGGCAATGCCAGTTTTAAAAAAGAAGTGCATACCCTGTCTGCTTCAGATAAGATCAAGCTTAGAAAGCTTTATCAGGATGCAGGCATCTCGTGTAAACCAGGTGAAGAGTTTTTACATTCCAACACCTTTTTGGGTAAGTTGAAAGAGCTGGCCGATGTTATTAGTGGTGATGCGCCTAAGCCAGAACCCATCAATCTGCAGTTTGTAAGGGACATTGAAAACCTCGATGGCAATGAACGCCTGGTTCGGTTGCTGGAAGAGCAGGAAGATCTAAAGACCAAGCTCACGGATTGGCGTGCAAAGTCAGAAATTGTCAAAAACCGGGAGCCGCAGTGGTATTTGCTTTCCGAGCTGGCAAACTATGCTGATGGGCAAATGGATGGTCTTAAGACTGAAATTGATGCCATCCGGGAAAACCGGCTGGTGCTCCAGGAACCCGATCCGGTTTATCCCAAATTGATATCTCTTACCGATAAGCTGAAGGAAGCCCTGAATGGATTAAAAGCAAGTTACATCGGCTCCTACGATGCCAGAATGAAGGACCTTCAAAGCAATGAATATTTTGGAAAGCTAACGCCGGAACAAAAGCATAGCATTTTGGCTAAACACCAATTGCTGGTTAAACCTGAGATCAAAACCTTGGATGCGCATGAATTGTTGATGCAATTGCAAAAAGCCTCTCTGTATACCTGGGAGACGAAAATTGCGGCGCTACCAGGCCAGTTTCAGTCGGCTTTGGAGGAGGCGATAAAGCTGGCAGCGCCACAAGCGCAAACCTACAGCCTGCCTCGTAAAACCATTGCTACACAGGCGGATATTGACAACTATGTGGCTGAGTTGAAAGAGGAATTAGAAACGCTTTTAAAAGATTCCAGCTCCATTATTTTAAAATAGTCATTCTCTATGCCGAAAGAAGCGTCAACAGAACTTGCCTATAAACAACTGCTAGTTACCATTAGGCAGCAGGTGCAGTCTGCCCAGGTAAAAGCGGCTTTAGCGGTCAATAGTTCGTTGATTCAACTCTACTGGAACATGGGCAAAATGATTGCCGTTAACCAGGCCCTGTTCGAAGGCCGAAACAATTATGTAGAACAATTGGCGAAAGACCTTCAAGCCGAGTTTCCGGATATAAAAGGCTTTTCAAAACGCAATATTTTTTATTTCAGGAAATTCTATCTTTTTTATGCCGGAAGTTCAGTGCAGCAACCTGCTGCACTGAAAGAAGACTACGATGAAAAAGCTCCAATGCAGCAACTTGCTGCACTGGATATTGAGCCCACAGTCCAACAAGCTGTTGGATTGAATAGTATTCTGGGCGTTCCCTGGGGCCATCATATGTTGATTTTGGATAAGGGTAAATCCGTGGAGGAAGCCCTGTTTTACCTGCAACAAACCATTGAACATAACTGGAGCCGGGCCATATTAAGTTTGCAAATAGAGCAAGACCTCTTTGCCCGCCAGGGAAAGGCCATCAGCAATTTCAAAACAACCTTGCCGGAAAGCCAGGCCTTGATGGCTACGCAAATATTAAAGGACCCCTATAATTTCGGGTTTCTTACGCTGGAGCCAAAGGTGCAGGAGCTGGACATAGAAAAACAACTAACCGAACACATAACCAAATTTTTGCTGGAGCTGGGAAAAGGCTTTGCTTTTATTGGGCGGCAATACCCCCTACAAGTGGGTGAAAAAGACTACCGGCTCGATCTGCTTTTTTATCATATACGCCTCCGGTGTTTTGTGGTGATAGACCTGAAAGTGGTGGAGTTTCAGCCGGAGTTTGCAGGAAAGATGAATTTTTATCTTTCTGTAGTAGACGACCAGTTGAAAACCGCCAATGATCATCCTTCAATTGGTATCATCCTCTGTAAAAATAAAGACAAGCTGGAAGTGGAATATGCCCTGCAGGGTATGAGTAAACCCATTGGCGTGAGTGAATTTACCGTAACACCATCATTGCCTGCCGAACTAAAAAGCACCCTGCCTACGGTAGAAGAATTTGAAAACGAGTTACAAAAAGATATTGAC
>JAFAGE010000128.1 GCA_023423015.1 Bacteroidota bacterium | reverse complement strand
GTCAATATGCTACCATCATAGTTAATGCCGTAGCTTGTCTTTGGCCAGCCGTAGTTTGCACCTTTCTGGATAAGGTTCAATTCATCTCCCCCCTTGGGACCATGTTCAATTCCCCAAATGCGGTTGTTCTCTTTGTCGTATACCAGGCCCTGCGGATTTCTATGGCCGTACGACCAAATGGAAGGTCTCGCACCTGCCTGGTTAACGAAGGGATTGTCGGATGGTACAGTACCATCGTCATTCAAGCGGTGAATCTTTCCATGGTCGTTATCAAGTTCCCATACTTTTTCCATTGTACCGCGTTCTCCAACGCTGAAAAATAATTTCTTATCGTTATCAAAAATTATCCGGCTTCCGAAATGGTAGTCAGCATCGAGATACGGTTTCGCTTCGAAGATTTCCTGTTTGTCGGTAATCTTATTGCCATCGAGCTTGAAGCGCATAATAGCTGTTGTTGAACCTCCCTGCACCGGTTTTGAATACGAAATGTAAATCCATTTATTTGTTGCGTAATCAGGATGTGTTTTGATGTCGAGTAATCCTCCCTGGCCTCCGCTCATCACGGCAGGCACACCTTCCACTTTCTGGCCCGTAAATTTATTATCCTTAAAGATGAGGATTTCGCCTGCTTTCTCTGTTACCAGCATTCGTCCGTCGTCGAGCCAGGTCATTCCCCACGGGTTTTGAAAATTTTCGTACAGCCGTACGGGAGTAACAGACGAGGTGCGGCTGGTACTGTCGAAAGGAACCGCATCTTTATCGTCGGATTTTGTTGACTGGCAGGCGGCAAAATAGTAAGGCGAAAAAAGTAGAAAGGCAAGAATTCGGAGTGACATATTATTGCTGTTGTTGGAGCAACGAATTTAATTCAATTTACCAAAGCCATCACAAGTAAATGTGCGACCTTGCATCTTTGGATATAAACTTGCAATGATTTAACAAAAGAAATGTAGCATGAAGATCGTGACGTTAACCTTCAGCCCCTGTATCGATAAAACCACATCTGTTTCTGACCTTATACCTGAAAAAAAGCTAAGATGCAAGGAGCCGGTGCTCGACCCTGGCGGAGGTGGTATTAATGTAGCCAGGGCGGTAAAGAAACTGGGCGGAGATGCGCTTGCGGTCTATCCTTCGGGCGGATGCACAGGCCAGCTGTTCGACAAATTGCTCGAAGAAGAACAGGTGCCGTGCGCAATTGTTCGTTCACAAAATGAGACCCGCGAGAACTTTATCGTGGTCGAAGAAACAACGGGCCATCAGTTTCGGTTTGGCACCCCTGGTACTTTTCTTTCCGAAGAAGAATGGAAAGAATGTATAAAAGCAGTTGAAGACAATACGGAGAATGCAGAATTCATCGTGGCAAGCGGAAGTTTGCCGCCGGGTGTTCCATTCAGCGTGTTTAACGATCTTGGAGCAGTAGCGAAAAAAAGAAATGCAAAATTCATTGTTGATACTTCCGGAGAAGCACTGAAAGTTGCCATTGGCGCCGGTGTGTTTCTCGTGAAGCCAAACCTGAACGAATTAGGTGCTCTTACGGGACAACCTGTGGCAGACACAGAACAAATCACATCAGCTGCAAAAAAATTGATTGAACTTTCGTCATGCAAAGTGGTCGTTGTTTCATTGGGATCAGCAGGTGCAATCATGGTGACGGACGACACCGCGGAAAAGATTTCCGCCCCGAAAGTGGACGTCAGGAGCACTGTTGGTGCAGGCGACAGTATGGTAGCTGGTATCGTTTACTCGCTCACGCAGGGTAAAGATCTGCTGGAAGCTGTTCAATACGGCGTTGCCTGCGGCTCGTCTGCAACAATGAATCCCGGAACAGAACTTTGCAACAAATCAGACGCAGATGTTTTATTTCAGAAAATCAGGGAAGTGTCGCTGCAGAAAGCCTGAGTAAATCAATAAAATACGTCGCTATATTTGTCGTATTCGCTTACCTCGAATATTCGTGGCATTTTTTCTCTCAATTCTTCGGCGGAAAACCTGAGATCTTCAAACAATTCAACTTCATCACCGGCAAACTTGTCCATAAATATCAACTCAGCATCTTCTGATTTCCGGATAATATCCTCGACGGTGGGCGAGTGCAGTATTTCGAATTCTACCGGTATATGCCGTGCTCCTGCACGCTTTTCAATATATCTTAATTCGCTTTGCAAAATGTCTTGATAACCTGACTCGGCATCAAAAATATCTTTGAGCATTTGTGCCTGATCAATATCGCTTGGATAAGAGTAACCTTCCTGGGGAACCGTTTCAGGTAAGAAAAATATTACGTGCAGGGAGCCTTCGTTCTCCCTGGCCCAATCCAGCGCATAGTCTACAACATGATATGCAAGAACCTGTTTCGGAAACAACAGTACAGCTTTGTTCATAGGCAATCATTTCTACTAAGGTCGCGCATTCCTTTGAAATCTGTAACGCTTTACACTATGTTAACACAGTGTGCACCATGCGCCACAAATCACCATTGCGTGGAATTTTTTTCCACTATTGTTAAGTACCTATCACCCACATTTTCAGGAACTTAAAAATCGGAATAATCTTTTCCTGATTAACGAAGAAAATTATGGCTGATCAGCTTATGGTTTGATCGGTGAACATTAAAAATGAAAGTATGAAACAAATAAAATGGAAACTGGCCTCTTTATTTCTGGCTGCGTGTACCTCTTTAGCTGTAAGTGGAGTTGTTGCGCAGGAAAATCCTTCAGCAGGTTCTTCATCTGCAGCAACGCAGCCGCAGAACGATGAACAATTTGTAGAAAAGAGCATTCGCGACAGTAAGACAGAAATAGAAATGGCCGAAATGGCTCTCGAAAAATCACAGAATGATAACATCAAGCAAGCAGCACAGATTCTTATAACAGACCATAAAGCAATGATTGCTGACCTGAGTAAGCTGAATGGTGGGACCGATGTGCTGGATGAATACGAAAGCAACACAGATCAGAAGAATACTGATGCCACCGATAAAGAACAGGATGCTGATGGTAATTCCGACGCAGAAAATAGCGCCGTGAATGGTAATAATGACGCAAAACCGGGGGTAACCGAAAACAATTCAAATGATGCAGCTAATACACCACCATCTGTTGCCGGCGATACAGGTACATCAAGCAACCAATTGGACATTGCAGGAACCAAGACTACCAAAGATGAAGACGCGCAGCAAACACAGGATGGCACGACCGGCGTGCAACCAGGAGTAACTGACCACAAAACCATGTTGGAAAATGCGACAGGTGCCGAGTTTGACAATATGTGGGTTAACCATATGCTGGTTCAACACAAAATAAAGCTTGGAGAACTACATCAGGCTAATAAAACCGTGAAGAATTCCGAAGTACAGGAATTTGTAAAGGAAGCAATTCCTGAGATCCGTGAACACCGCGATATGCTTGAGAAGCTGAAGGAAAACCCTGATGCTCCTATCACCGCAAAGAAGACAAACAAGCTGCGGAGATAACGATACTGAAATACTGCGGATTCTCATAATATAAGGAATTCCATCGAAAGATGGAGTTCCTTTTTTTATTTAGCTTGCATTATTAAATGAAACGTCCACAACCATCCGAATATCATCCATTCTATAACGGGTATATTCAACTAGTGCCGGAAGGCAATTTTTTGCAGCTGCTGAAAGCGAATACACTGCAGGTAAATTCATTCTTTTCAGGCCTCCGCCGCGATAAACACGAGCATCGGTATGAGCCAGGCAAGTGGAGCGTTAAACAGATATTGATGCATATGATCGACACGGAGCGTGTAATGAGTTATCGCGCGCTCACCGTAGCACGCGGTGATCATAAAGCTCAATTACCCGGAATGGATGAAAACCTGTTTGCATCAAATGCAAATGCCACGGGACGTGCAATTGAAGATCTGTTGAACGAATTTATGGTTGTTCGCGATGGCACTTCTCTCCTCTTCGGATACATGACCGAAGCGCAAACTGAATTTACAGGCAACGTGCTTTCACACACCATCACACCTCGCGCACTCGGTTACATTATCATCGGGCATGCTGAACATCATATGAACATCATCCGGCAGAGGTATCTTTAATAGCCGCTATAGTTGCTTGAGCGCTTTGTTATTAGCCTCAATGATTTTACGGTCATAGAGTTTCTGAAATAAATCGCCTTTCTTTTCAAACCGTTTTAAGACCGATTGTAGCGTAAAGGCGTGCGGATCCAGCCTATGATTTATTTCCTTTAGCTCCAGAGGTGTAGACACAGTTGGAATAATATTCGGACGAACCGAATACGGCGCAGCAATGGTGTCAGCATAATCGTTCTGGGAGGGATCGATGTATACGAGGTTGCCACGTTGAGCCACGCTGTTGTTGATGGTGGACTCACCCGGAACAAGCGCATGAATTTCCATACATATCTGTTCCGAAAGATGCCGTGCAACAGGATACTCAAGTCGGCTGCATGGAACGAGGAAGTGGATGCCCGTCTTGCCCGAAGTTTTTACAAACACCTTAAGCTTCTTCTGTTCAAAATATTCCTTCGCGGCCATCGATGTAGCTTGTAGTCTGTATAAACCGGCATTGGTTCGTTCCTTTTCTGACGGATCCAGATCGATGACCAGGTAATCAGGTTGCGTAACAGCACTTACGCGCGAAGTCCAGGGATTTATATCTATGCAACCGAGGTTAATCATCCATAGCAAAGTTGCTTCGTTGTTACATACGAGATAGTCGATAAATGCACGTTTGCCCTCCGCCTTATGTCTTCGTTTATCTCTGAATATTTCTGCACAGGATGGTTCCCTGCTTTCCATGTCTTTGATGTAAAGGCCCGGTGCGGATGCTCCATATAGTTTAATGTGCAAAGATTGCGGCCGGCCAATGAGATGAGGTAACATAAGGTCGGCCACATTATGATAATATTCAATCAGCGCTGCCTTGGTCACCTGCTTCCATAAATGCCGGTCAACATTATAAAGGTCAATCGTGCAGCTATCAATTTCGATGGAAGTCTCCCCTTCCCGCGATTGACGCTCTACTTCGGGCCAGTTGCTGTTTGCTGAGGTCTTTCGTTTTACCGGGGATTTTTTCCCCCTGCTTTTTTCGTCTGAAACAGCAGCCGGAACTTCAAGTACAACCTGCTTCGGGTTTTTATCTTTTCTGAATCCAAGAAATGTTGCGGGTTTTCTGATTCTGCCAGATCTTGTCCATGTAGCGAATTCAAAATTGGCCACCAATTCGGGTTTAACCCAATGCATTACAGCACCCTTGGTATCGAGAACTTTATTTACGAATGGTGATGTTTTAATCTCCCGCGCTTTGAGTTCCTTCAGAATACCGGGCATGTCCTTCTGTTTGTATCCTCCACCTGAGCGGCCGATCCATCGTAATTCTTCGCCCTCATAGGCACCAAACATCAGAGATCGGAAGGCGCGGCCATTCTCCGACTCTGCCCATCCGCCAATTACAAATTCCTGGCGTTTCCTGGTTGGTGTTTTGAGCCAGTCGTATCCGCGTGAACCAGGATGATATTCGCTGTCTTTTCTTTTTGCTACAATGCCCTCGAGGTTAAGTTCGAGCATCTGTTCATATAATGCCTGGCCATCGGTAAATGTTTCGCTGTACTTCAAAACCTTGCTGCCGGCAATAGTTTGTTTGAGAATGTCTTTTCTTTCCAGTAACGGTAGTGATGTAAGGTCATACCCGTCGAGCCACAATATATCAAACAGGCAATATGAAATCGGTGTATCATAACCGTTATACAACTGCAAAGCATCAAAATCCGGCAGGCCTTCTTTGTTGAATACTACAACTTCTCCGTCGAGCACCACATCATGTTTAAGTTCTTTTAGTGCTTTTACAATCGGCGGATATTTTTTGGTGTAGTCGAGTGCACTACGCGAATGCATGCGTACTGCACTTTTGTTTACATGCGACACAATGCGATAACCATCCCATTTAATTTCAAAAATATAATCCGGATCAGCGATCGGTTCTTTCGTCAGCGTGCACAACATCGGCGCCACGGTCGCCGGCATTCCTGCTTTCCTGCCTTTTGTATGCTGTCTTTTTGCTTTGGCCACGATCATCAGTTATGCAAACCGCAGGCCCGTTACACGCCTCAGTGTTGCAATCTGAAAGTTGGTGCACAGTGAATGGCGAATGGAATTATAATTCGCTCCGTCCTTCATCCTCCGCCTAAATAATTTCTTCCGGATCGCCTACTCCGAGAGGAGGTAGTTTCTCCCACTCCCAATAGTCATTCTTCTTTTGATGATCCGGGCGTTGCCTGGGACTGCGGATGGTGAACACCGGATGATATTCCATCTCCGACGAGGGCATTTCGTAATGAAGAATTTCCTGATACCTTTCAGGCGACAGGTCACCTTTCAGGAATTCCAGTGAGAGTTCCAGGGGAACCATGAGCGGCATCCGGCCTTTATTTTCACCACTGTTGTGGATCTGGCTCATAACATCGTTGGCATCGCGGGTGATCAAAGTGTAGGTCCATCTTTTAATCATCTCCCCGGTACTGGTGTCAGGTAATTCCACTACGGAATACAGGCCCGGAATAAAAAATATACGCTGATTCTTTAGGCGGATAAAATAAGGAACCTTATTCTTCCATCCTTTAATGGCACGATGTTCATAAATGCCTGTTACAGGAATCAGGCACCTGCGATTGCGGATCTTGAACCAATAACTCTTATCGTCGCCCAGGATACGCTCGCACCTCGCGTTGAGCATAGACGCACGTTGACGGACAAACTTTTTTTCTTCCTTCACATAAAATGGAATGCAACCCCACTCCATCATCCTGCAATGCAGCAGCTGATCGTCTTTTGGTTTGTAAATAATCGGGTGTTCACCAAATGCATGGCCAACAATGTGTGTGGCATCAAAATTCATTTCAAGCTGCCCATCGAAAACAAGCCCCGGCAGGTAAGTGCTCACTTCTTCCATGTCGGTAGTAAACGAAATGTCGTAACACATATGCTCCCTTTAATGCAATATACGACGCTACATTTTTTCAATATCCGCCAGCCGTGTACGCAATGTTTCTGCACCATATTTTAACACGATGAATATCTCTCCGAAAATGAGCTGCATCGATGGGCGAAGGCTCTTGTGAGGATGAATGCCCGCCTTCGAGTGTTGCTGAATGTATTTCCAGTACTTCTCACGATACAGATCAGACGCTACTTTCTCCATGCGGGACTTGTTGCGGATAAGCGACGAGTATGCCAGGTAGCGCGATTCCGGCGCAAGAAGTTTTGCCATTTGTTCCTGGTGAGATGGACGATCCAGATCAATTAACGCTGCATATTTGTCGTGATTTACTGCCTTCAAATGTACTGTTGCCATACCCTGGTCTTCGTAATGTGAAAGCAGTATAAATATTTTTTCTTCAGGTAGCTGGCCTTCGAAAGAAAGCGGCAGTGTTTGCGACACGAGCCAACGTTTGCCCTTATTTCGCAACGCATTCAGCAACGTATGCGACATCTTCTCAAAAGGATTAAACGTCATGGCTCAGAAATTTCGGGAAGGTGATCAATATTGGTGGTGTATTGCCTGGAGAGATGATTGGCGCGCAGTTTCCATTTCTTTTCCCCAAGCTGCGATCCCATTCTGACAGTGTCCTTACCATTACATTGGTTCACCCCGTCCATCGCGGCCATCAGCGCATTGATCTTGCTGTGATTTACCCGGTCGAACAACCCGTGTTGCAGCGAGTTTTCCGGAACCAGGTCCATTACCACCACGCCGCATTTTTTAAATTCATAGCCGGGGTGATAAATCAGTTTCAACGCCTGTTCCGCGGCTTTTATGATCGTGCCACTGTCGTTTCCGGCAACGGGCAGCTGTATGGTCGTTGAGCGCGCGAATTGTTTATCATTTAAGCGGTGCGGATTTGTTTGCAGGAAAACGTGCACTGAGGATGCCACAGTTTGCTGTTGCCGGAGTTTAAGCGCACAACCGGCCGCATGATTCGCTAATGCTTCGCGAATGATGGCATAGTTGGATGTGAGTTTACCGAAGGATCTGGAAGTACATATATTTTTCCGTTTCTGCTGCTCAAATTCCCACTGAATGGCAGGCGTCCCGCGCAATTCGTGTACGAGCCGCAGACCCACAACAGTCATATGCTTTGAAACCCAATTATCAGGTGCTGCAGCAAGTTCAGCTGCTGTGTTGATGCCGTGATGGCGTAATGCTTCTGTGTGTTTCTTGCCGATTCCCCAGATATCACCTACCTGCGTTTCCTGCAGCATGTGCTTAATCAACGAGTCGCTCGCAGCATAAAACACTCCTACATCCCGGTGGTGCTTCTTGGCGAAACGATTTGCCATTTTAGCCAGTGTTTTTGTGGGTGCGATTCCAACGCATACAGGAATCCCAACGTTTTGCATCACGGTCCGGCGGATGTTTAACGCGAGGCGAAGCAGGTCTTCGTGAGGCATGTCGTGCATGTCCAGAAAGGCTTCATCAATCGAGTATATCTCCATTCCGGGAACAAAAGATGCCATTGTCTGCATTACACGGTCGCTGATGTCCTGGTACAACGTATAGTTGCTGCTGAAAACGGCCACCCCTTTGTTTCGGATAAGATCGTAAATCATGAATTCGGGAGTGCCCATTTCAATTCCAAGCGCCTTCGCCTCATCAGATCGGGCCACCGCGCATCCATCGTTATTGCTCAAAACGATTACGGGCCTTTTCTCAAGGGAAGGGTCAAATAACCGTTCACAGGAGCAATAAAACGCATTACAATCAACCATCGCATACATGCGTCACCGGTTTACCTGCATCACCACACTCACCACCACTCCGAAAATCGTCATGTCCCTGGTCATCACAATGTCCGCATACCTCTTATTGGCGGCGATCAATTTCGCCTTATAATCGTTTTTCTGAAGATATCGCACGGTGAAACGGCCATCCACATTTGCCACTACGATGTGGCCGTTTCTCGGGCTTATAGAACGGTCTACGGCCAGGATTGCGCCCTTGGTGATAGCGGCATCGATCATGGCGTCGGAATTACACCGGAAATAATAGGTTGACAGCGGATGATCCGTTACGAGCTTATTCCAATCTAACCGCTCCTGCCTGTAGTCCTTTGCTGGTGAGGGAAATGCCATACGCTTCTGTTTTACTAAATAAAATTACTAAATTATTTAGCAAACAACAAAGATTTGGTAAAGGGTAAATGGCAAAAAATGAAACGCCAATATTCCATGTTCACGTTCCATCTGCCATCTTCCAGATCACTTATTACTCGTAAAGGTCACTAAGATCCAGCCCGGCCAGTTGCACCATCAGGTCACTCATTTTTTCTGTGATGGCTTTAAAATAGCGTTCGCCTTTTTCGCGCGTTGCTTTTTTAGGGTTGCCGGTGCCGGTGTCGGCGGAGATCTGCGACCACTTCCGCTCAGCCCAAACCCAGCCTTCGGAAAACGCTTTAATGCGATGCTTCTTTTCGTGGCCATCGCCGGCCTGGTCGAGGGGAAGAACTAATTCCGGAGTAAAATATAGAAGAAGGCTTGTTTCCATTTCGTCGGCATGATCGCCCCCTTCTTCGAAGTAGTCGGATTTTTTTACCGCATGAAACCAGTTTGACGTACACAGGTACATCTTCGGAAACCTGAGGCCCAGTTCCCGCAACATCGTCTTGAAATCATTTCCACCGTGGCTGTTTAAGATCAGCAGCTTGAAAATCCCCTGGCGATTAAGTACCTCAATAATATCTGTAAGTATCGCCATTTGGGTGCTGGGATTCAGGTTGATATCAAGTGTGATATCCGGCTGCCCTGTATTCACGCCAAAGGGAATGGTAGGTAAAATGGTGACTTTGGCGCCTCGCTCCCATGCAAGGCGTCCCGATTCGGCAGCGATGTGATCTGCTTCGATCACATCAGTGCCGTAGGGAAGATGATAATTGTGAGCTTCTGTTGCTCCCCAGGGAAGCACAGCAAGATCGTATTTTGAAGCCTTAACCGTTTTCCACGTCGTTTCTGCGAGGATGTATGGACGCATAATACCGTTCTTTTAGTACCTGGCTTTGATCAATTTCACTGATCGTACCGTAGCGCCATTCACCTTCAGCGTAGCCAGGTATACCCCGCTTTTCAGAGTGGCCATATATCCGCCGAGTACAAGAACATTTGGTCCCACTGCTCTCGTTCCAAAATCCTGTCGCTGTATCAGCTTGCCGTACGAGTCGTAAATATACACACTGATCCTGTCTGTCGCCGCTTTGTTGTAGAACCCTAGCTGAACAGTACTAATGAATGGATTGGGATAACCTATCACCTTATCCTGGTTCTCAGGTAAAGAATCGACCGGCGGCGGATTATTTCCTGGCAATGAATCTACCGGTGGCGGATTATTTCCACCAGGAAGCGTATCTACCGGAGGTGGATTATTACCGCCAGGCAATGTATCCACCGGAGGAGGTTCA
>JAFAGE010000043.1 GCA_023423015.1 Bacteroidota bacterium | reverse complement strand
GGTGTATGGTGTCCAATGCACCATCGATCATCTGTTCCAGCAGGTCAAAATATTCGCGACCGCCACGAACTAGCTTTACTGCGTTTGTGGTGTACTGGCTTTTGCTCTGGGGCCGCGATTTGAAAGTTTGCATAAACCTTGTACTACTATCTTTACACCAACCCGAACACCTTCTCAATATAATTATTTTCGGCAATGGATTCACTTACTCATGTGGTACTTGGCGGCTGTATTGGCGAAGCAATGCTCGGACAGCGGATAGGTAAAAAGGCAATGCTGATGGGGGCCATGGCACAAAGCCTGCCCGATATTGATTTCGTGGCTTCGTTCTGGATGAGTGGCGCAGACGATCTGCTCGCCCACCGGGGAATTACACACTCATTTCTTTTTTTGCTGTTAGTTAGTCCCCTTTTCGCCATTCTATCCAACAAAACGGTGAAACCTTCGGCCGGTGTAGGAATATGGACGTTGTTTTTTATGATTGAAATTGGCGTACACCTTTTCCTTGATGCATTTAACAACTATGGTGTAGGCTGGTTCGAACCGTTCAGCGACTATCGTGTTTCATTCAACACTATTTACGTTGCCGACCCTTTACTCAGTATTCTTCCGGCAATCTCATTTGTTGCATTATTGCTTACCCGGGCAAAAACCATCTACCGTCGCAAATGGTGGAAAATTGCCATCGTGGGCTGTTCGTTTTACCTGCTCGTTTGTACAATAAACAAGCTGGTTGTCGACAGTTCGGTGCGTAAAGCATTCACCAGGCAATCTATACCAAACAACCACTACTTCACCACGCCTGCACCGCTGCAAAGTTTTCTCTGGATGGTTGTTAGCGGCGACCAGGATGGATTCAATGTCGGCTACCGTTCCGTATTCGACCGGAGCGACACCGTTGCGTTCACTTATTTTCCAAGAAATGAAAACCTCCTGGCTACGCTTAGGGATACAGAAGAGGTGAACAAACTGAAAAAATTCTCACAGGGTTTTTACACCATAGAGCAAATAAACGACACACTTATATTCAACGATCTCCGTTTTGGCCAGATCGTTGGCTGGCACGATCCGCTGGGAAAGTTCGTGTTCCACTATTACCTGCGACATCCTGAACACAATGCCCTGGTTGTACAACGTGGCCGCTTCGCGAGATGGGATGAAGACGTGTTTCGTTCATTTCTAAGACGTATAAGGGGAAATTAAATCCCGCGAACACCTTCGTTCAATGAACGAGGTTCAGGTTTTATACATAAATTTAGCACCTGTCACTATTTACAAATTTATCTATGGCTACACGTCGAAACTTTCTTGAAAGCATTGCAATTACTGCCGCCGGACTTCCCTTTCTATCGTTAACGGGCACACGTTGTGCTGAGTCTGCCACCGCCATCTACGACGGTCCTGTGCTAAAGGTTGCCATCATGGGTCTGGGAAGCTATGGAAACCGGGTGGCAGAAGCCATGCAGGCCTGCAAAAAAGCAAAGATCACCGGCGTGATCAGCGGAACCCCATCAAAGATCAAGACCTGGCAGTCAAAATACAACATACCCGACGCCAATTGCTACAACTACGAGAACTTCGATAATATCAAAGACAATAAAGATATCGACGCAGTTTACATCATCACCCCTAACGGGCTTCATAAAGATCAATGTGTTCGCGTTGCTAAAGCAGGCAAACACGTCATCTGCGAAAAGCCAATGGCCGTGAATGCTGCCGAAGCCCAGGAAATGGTAAATGCCTGCAAAGCGGCAAACGTTAAACTCCTTATCGGGTATCGTATGCACTTCGAACCAAAAACACTGGAGGTGATCCGCATGAGAAACGATGGTGAGTTTGGTAAAGTGCTTTTCTTCCAGGGTTTATCCGGATTCCGTATAGGTGATCCGAACCAATGGAGACTCGACAAGAAACTCGCGGGCGGTGGAGCCATGATGGATATCGGCATCTATTCGGTTAATGGTGCCCGGTACATGGTGGGTGAAGAACCCATCTGGGTTACTGCCCAGGAAACTAAAACCGATACTGTAAAATTCAAAGACGGGGTTGATGAAACTATCCAGTTCCAGCTCGGATTCCCCAGCGGAGCGGTCGCTTCCTGCCTTTCAACATATTCGATGAACAACCTCGATAAGTTCTTCTTAAACGGCGAGAAGGGTTTTGCTGAAATGCAACCTTCAACCGGCTATGGACCTATCGAAGGAAGAACTCACAAAGGAAAACTGGATAAGCCGCACATTACACACCAGACACTGCAAATGGATGAAATGGCAGGTATCATACTCGATAATAAAAAAGCTCTGGTACCAGTAGATGGAGAAGAAGGGTTGAAAGACATGAAGATCATCGATGCTATCTATGAAGCCGTACGTACAGGAAGAAGTGTCGATCTGAAACTATAGTACTTCGTCCATCATAACGCACACACCAGAATCAATGCATAAACTATTTATCGTTCTGATACTGCTGGCTTTCTCGTGCAGCACGCCGAAAAAGCAAACAGCATCTGTTGCCAATGTTGTAAGTGATGCCGAACGCATCCTGAAGACTTTATCGGCCGATGATATGCAAGGCCGCGCCACTTTCACACCGGGAGCTGAAAAGGCCGCATCATTTATCGAAAATGAATTTCGCGCGTATGGATTGCAGCCAATATCAGGCGCTACTTCATTCCGGCAAACGTTTAATGTTCGCAATGTAAGCGTACGCGAGACCGATGTTAATATCAATGGCAGGCGGGTTGGCGCAGACAGTTTAGCATCACTTAGCGACAAAGCAGAATACACAATATCGCAGGATGCTAAAAAACTAAACATTTCCGCCGGCGACAATCTATTCGAACGTTATGGCGAAATTTCTAGAATGAACGGTGATGTAATCGTGACTATAGATCCTGAACACGCAAAGAATTTTACGATGCTGCGAAACTACCTTATGAAGTCCAGGGTAGTTGACCAACCGAACGAACAACGCAACATTGTTTTTATTCTTGCGGGTGATGAAGTTCGCGAACACAATATTCAACTTTCAAATAACATAGCGGAGCAGCCACTTTTTAATGTGGTTGCAATTCTCCCCGGTAAATCGCGGGCAAAAGAAATCGTTATATTCTCGGCGCACTACGATCATATCGGCATCCAACCGGCTGTAGATGGCGACTCTATTGCTAATGGCGCTGACGATGATGCATCAGGAGTTACCGCGGTTCTCTCTCTTGCCAGGTATTTCAGCCAGCTAAAAAACAATGAGCGAACATTGATGTTTGTAACATTCGCCGGCGAAGAACTTGGCCTGGTTGGTTCCGGGCTGTTCTCAAAGGCAATGAATGCAGATGAGGTAACTGCCATGTTTAACATTGAAATGATCGGCAAAGAATCAAAATTCGGAAAACGTGCTGCGTTCATAACCGGTTATGACCGCTCAGATTTCGGGAAGATCCTGCAGAAAAACCTTGAAGGCACGTCATTTACATTCCATCCCGATCCTTATACAGAGCAAAATCTGTTCTATCGCAGCGACAATGCATCCCTTGCAGCAAGAGGTGTTCCCGCCCACACCATTTCCACCGACCAGATCGATAAAGATCCTTATTATCACACAGTAAACGATGAGTTTGAAACGCTGGACATTGAAAATGTAAAAGCTACCATCGAGGCAATTGCGTTAAGTGCCCGGGGAATTATATCAGGTCAGGATACTCCTAAGCGCGTACCAAAACTTGAAGAGTCGCATTAGGCAGTCTTGCGACATTGTAAAAAAAGATATAATTTGATGTTCAATAACCCTCTTTGGCCACCGAAACTTTAGTGCAGGTGGCCCGGTCACCTAAGCTTTAGCGAAGGTGACACCCGACTACCGCATTTTTGTAGATCTGTACCCCAAAATCCTCTTCTCAGGAAGCTATGAAAACGATTGCAACACTTGTGGCATTGTATGCCGCAAGTAAACGCCATAATGAAAATTTATGCTGAAGTACCTGAGTTTAAAGGACCTGAAGGAACAACTTTTATTTCTAAGCAAGCACAACTTTATGCTGGAGTACGAAATCGACAAGATTCGCCAGCATGAACACCTTTCCGAAGAAGAACACACCGCATTGAAAAGGAAAAAGGCGCTCGAGCTTATCCGCTTTTCGAAAAAGCATTCCGCTTTTTATCGCAACCTATACCACGACATCGACGTTGAAAAAGAAGATGTGTACGATCAACTCCCGATGATCTATAAACGCGATATTCTGTTGCACAAAAAAGAAATGTGTACCACACTTCCCATGTTCCTGAAAGAAGGATTGACCAGCGGAACTTCGGGAACTCCCCTTGCGGTGTACAGGTCTCCCGGTTCAATCATACGTGAGAATGCTTATGTGTGGTATTTCCGTTCATCACATGGATTGAACGTAGGCGATCCCATTGTGTCGATGCGTGGTAAGCTCGACCGCAGTACACTCTCGTACTACAACAAAGCAGAAAATGTTCTTTATCTCTCTATTTACCTGTTGTCGGCGCCGAACATCCGAAAATATGCGCAGCTGATAAAAGAGTTTCAACCAAAAGCAATTTGCGCATTACCGAGTTCGATGTACACTTTTGTGAACCTGCTTAACCAGGAAGGAGTAGACCTTCATGTTCCGATGGTATTTACTGCCTCATCTACACTCTATCCATTCCAACGCGATAAAATTGAAACAACTCTTTCAACAAAGCTGATTGATTGGTACGGAAATGCAGAAAGAACAATAACATTGGGCCAATGCGCTCACGGTAATTATCATGAATTTCCGATGTATTCGCTGAATGAATTTCGGAGCGATGGCGTAATAACTACTTCTCTAACCAATCGCTCATTTCCGTTAATAAGGTATTTCGTCGACGATCGGTTTACCATGCTCAACGGCCCTTGTCCTTGTGGTCGAACCAAAGCCATCCGTTCTATAGAAGGAAGATTTGAAGATGCGGTAGTATTGTCCGACGGAACATTGGTAAATGGTTTAGGCATCGGCTTCCAGGGAATTCAGCACCTGCAATATGCACAGATTATCCAGGAAGAAGTTAATCGTATACGGGTAAACCTCGTAACATCCCCTGGCTTTAACAAACATGACGAAGGGTTGATTCTGAAGCGGCTTCAACAACGATTAAATGACTCGGTCGGTATCGAATTCTTTTATGTGCAGGAAGAAGATATTGTAAAAAGCGCAGCCGGCAAGTTCACCCTGGTGATTTCGCGACTAAACATCGGCCGCCTTGCCGATTCATTAAGAACATTCGAAAAAACACCGGCATAAAATCGAGAACGGAGAACGGAGAGCGATATCAGGGCGTTCGGCGGAGGATGGAGGGCGGTAGAGATTATTCTTAAAATGTTGCCGTCTGCCGACTGCCCTCTCACATCTGCCGTCTGCCGTTTCACGTCTGCCGTCTGCCGTCTGCCATCTGCC
>JAFAGE010000036.1 GCA_023423015.1 Bacteroidota bacterium | reverse complement strand
GGCAGATGGCAGATGGCAGGTGGCAGGTGGCAGGTGGCAGATGGCAATAAGAGGGAATGTGCCTAAATTCCTTCCCCAAATGTCAGCAGGTTGGTGTCGGTGTCTACTAAGGAAAATTCTTTTTGTTTCCAGGGCTGATGATGAAGAGGTCTTACTTCGGTGACCTTCTTCAATTCTTCGTACAATTTTTTTATTTCCGTAACGCGTATATAACACATGCCGTAGTTTTCTGACGGCACCAGGTCTGTGAACAGGAAGAAATGTAGTTCTATACTGTCACGCGCAATCATTAAATAATCAGGATAGTCTCCGCCCACTTTCTTAAAACCCAATTTTGAGTAGAAGTTGAATGTGGCTTCCAGGTTTGTTGAAGGCAGTTTGGGAATAACAGATTGTAGTGCAGGCATAATTAAAGATAACAAATCAGTCAGAGGTCAAAAAGCAAAGTAGATGCAACGCTCATGTGTTTGTTACGGTCACCCAAATAAGCCCGATCCATATGCGCAGATCGCTCACAATTGTCGTTTTTAGTTTACTGCTCACGTTTTGTTCTAAAAAGAAAGAACTGAATCCTGGCGATGTTTGCGGGGTAAAGGATCCGTTGAACAACATTACCTGGTTAAAAGATAAACTTAGCGATCTCAAAAAAGAATCGTTATCCGGGCAGGTTCTCCACTACAGGTACAATAGCGAAGACATCATCATCATCCAGACCTGGATTCAATCGTGTTATCCCTGCAATATGTATACGTGTACAGGCCGACAGATCACGCATAACGACGATGCCGACCTGGTTAAGAATATCTTAGCCAACCTCGACAAAATCAAACCAATCGGCGAGTTCTGACCTTGCCATCTGCCCTATGCCCTATGCCTTATGCTGAGACGCGGCGAAGGCCGGTCTCAGTGCCGACTAAACGTCGGCACCCTCTGCCATCTGCCAATTCTCTCACCGCTCACCGCTCACCTTTCACCCCCTATGCCCTATGCCTTATGCCCTATGCCCTACCTGCTTTTTATCAAATCAAGCAGCTTCCTGTCCAGCTTCTGGCCATACCAGTCTTCGTATGCTACGTCTTCGCGGTCAGAGTTGAGAATGCCGAATGTTCCTGAGAATTCCCATAATGCAAAACCGATATTGTTTGAAGAAAGGATGTCGGTAACATCACCAAACCAGGCAAGGAACACATCGTGCGGTGTACGCTTCCAGCAGCCACATTCACCGCAATGAACGCCAACACCGCTGTTCATCAGGTCAATCCACGGTTTATAAAATTTCTCGAGCATTTCCCTGCTGAGGTATTGGTCACCTACCTGACCCGGGTACTTCAACGGAGGCAGGTTAGTTGTGTCTTTCATTGCCCACGGCGCCTTGTAATGCGAAATAACGCCAGGATAATATCCGCGACAGCTTTGTCCGATGTCCAGATCCTTAATTTCAGGAATCACGTCGCTGCCTGTGTTGTTACCATCGGCAATTACCAGGTGATTGGGATTTTCCTTGCGGATAACTTCGAGGGCGTTTTTAGCCACTTTACGGTACACATCGCCCGGCACGGCAGATCTTTTTGAATGCTGGTCGTTCATGTCTTCCCGTGAGCTGGGTTCGTTCACCAGGTCGAAGCTGATCTTATCGCGCGATGTATTCTTATATCTCTTTGCCCACATGCTCCAGTGGTGATAAAAGGCATCCTGTGCAGCCTGGTCGCGCCAGAGATTAAATGGTTCATGAAAACCTGCGTTTACGCAATAACCCGGGGCACGATGCAGGTTGATACTGACATGCAAACCATAACGGTGTGCCATTGCAATCAGCTTGTCGATTTTTTCTACCTGCTTTTCATCTATGTTATACGTTTCTTCGGGAGTAATGTTCCTGGTGCGGTCTATTTTCAGATACCAGGGATATGCAATAGGAATACGCACAAAGTCGAATCCCCAGTCGCGCATCCACCTGAAATGATCTTCAGTGGTTCCGCCGCGTGATTGTGATGGATTTGGTGAGAAAAAGTCGAGAAGATTGAATCCTTTCCACTTCGGAAGTTTATTTTTAAGAGGCGAATTAATCGAGGCCATGGCCGACGGCCCACCCAGCGTTAATGCTGCGGCGGCTACACCTGTGTTTCTTAAGAAAGATCTTCTTTGCATATGGCTTAAGTTAAAAAACGTAATTTAATCAGAAAGAGAATACAATATGATATCAAATCGCGTGTTCATTTTTGCGGCAATCCTTTTAGCTGGCGGTTGTGCAGCTGACCAGGAACAAATTAAAACAGAAATAACAAAATGGCACGATGGCAAGAAAGCTGCGGTGTCACTCACATTCGACGATGGCACACGTAACCAGTTTTCAGTTGCGATGCCGATGCTCGATGAACTAAAGATGCCCGCAACCTTTTACATCATAACCGGAGAGGTTGAAGGCTCATCGTACGAGGGCAAATATCTCGGACGACCGATTGCTGAAGTGATTAAAGGCACTGCTGACACGCCAACGAATAAAGACAACTTTTTTGAACGCGCATCTGCAATCGGATTTTCCGGCTACAAAGGCGCGCTGGCATTTCATACTGATGCAGGTACTTTATTCGAAGGAGGAAAAACCGAAGCGGCTTACCGGTTAATTGACTCGGGATATAACCTGATACGAAGTGGTAGGCTTCCACGCACGTCAGATAAAGGTGGTAGCAAACACCTTACATGGGCAGCTATTAAAGAATATGCAGCAAAAGGTCACGAATTTGGAAGTCACACGGTTACCCATCCGAGGTTAGCAGTACTAACAGAGCCGAACATCTTATATGAACTGGAAAAAAGTAAAGAAGACATCGCGAACAATCTCGGTGAAGCGTACACATTTTCTGCCGAGTGTCCATACGGCACAGAAGATGAGCGCGTGATGGAGTATGCATACAAAGTATATCCATCGCTGCGGAATCGTATGCCTGAAAAATATCTTGCTGAACTAAATCGCGGATCAAAAGAAGCACCTGGTAGCCGTAATGAAGAATACGTGCAGTGGCAGCGCGGTGCGGTCACCAAAACTCCATTACCCATGATAAAATCGTGGGTGGATACGGTTCTCACACACGACAATAACTGGCTCGTTCTTGTTTTTCATGGCGTAGATGGTATAGGTTGGGAAGCTTTACCCGGATCTATGCTGAAAGAATACTTCGAATATATGAAGCAGCGTGAAGACAGTTTGTGGATTGCCACATTTGCGGATGTAACGAAATATATGCGCGAACGAATGAATGCTGATGTGAAGACATCCGACGAAAACGGCACCATCAAAGTAGAGCTTACGCATTCGCTCGACGACAAAATGTATAACCTGCCGCTCACGTTAAGAACCTATGTTCCTGCCGACTGGCAACAAGCTGAAGTGAATCAGTCAGGAAAACCGGTTTCAATTCCCGTGATGAAAGACGATAAGGGAAGTTTTGTTCAATACCAGATGCTGCCGAACCGGAACTCCGCAACCATCAGGAAAGTATAAGTTAATAGCCTTTCTCCTTATCAACCACATTCATCAGCGGTATATTGAGAGAGTATCTCCTCAGGTTTTCAGTGAGCAGGTCCATGACGCGCACAGCGCGGATTGCAGCATTACTTGAGTTGTGTGCTGTTAATGCAACATTCGGGCAGGTCCATAACGGATCTGAAGCAGGTAATGGTTCAGGAGTAGCAACGTCGAGACCTGCTCCCCGGATGCGTTTGGTTTGCAATGCATCAACCAGGTCACTTTGTTTTACGAGGCCGCCTCTTGAAACGTTTATGAAATAAGCAGAGGGCTTCATTTTATTGAATACTTCTGCATTGAACATTTCCCTGGTTTCTTTGGTGAGAGGCGCTGCGCTCATCAACACATCTACTTTAGGAACCATTTCCATAAACCATGATGGATCATGCAGTTCATCTACAAAATCTGGTTTATGCATTGGTTTGGCATCAGTTCCAAGCACATGCATGTTGAAGCCATAGTGCAATCTTCGTGCAGTTTCCGATCCTATACCCCCCATGCCTACAATGCCGATGGTTTTTTTATACAGATCATCAAGCACAACATCTTTAGGTGGGTTATACGCCCACTTTTTATTCTGAAAATTCGGGAAAGCGAATTGTGTTAAACCCCGTGTAAGGCTTAGCAGCAATGCAATGGCAGTTTCGGCGATTACGGGTCCAAGTACCTTCTGCATATTTGTGAGAACCAGGGGATGAGACTTCATTTCAGGAGGCATGTTCTCTACACCTGCATGCATCACCTGCACCCACTTTAATTTTTTCGCACGCGCAATAGTTGATGCGTCGGGATCACCAATTATAACTTCAGCGTGTTCGAATGCGGGTGAAGATTGCCCGTCAGCAATTTCAAGTTTTATGTTTTTGCTGGCAGCTTTTATCTTACTGATGTCTGCATCATTGAATTTCTGCAGACTAACGACATTGATTGTGCGATCTGCAGGTAAATTTTCATTGAAATATGTGTTGCTGTTACCTGGTTGCGTGTATGCAAGTCCGGAAAACGCAGCTGTACTGCCCACGGTTAGCGAACCAAGAAAATGACGACGGGAGAATTGTTGTGACGACATAGCGAAGTGATTGAACTATAAATCTACTAACACACAGCCGAATGGCAATTGTTATCTTCGTACTGTGATCGTAATTAGAACCGTAGAGAATAAAAAGGAGCTGCAACAGATTGCCGCGTTGCAGAAGAAGAATCTATTTTCTAACATCGACGAGCACGAATCTGCCTCGCAAGGTTTTCTTACTGCGGAATACTCTCTCGAATTCCTGGAAGAGATGAATAATATGAGCCCTGCTATTATTGCAAAGGATAGTGAAGTATTGGCGGGTTATGCATTAGTTACTTTGCGCCAGGCTGCACATAAACATCCCTTACTCGAAGATCTTTTTAATACTATAGACCGCATTGTTTACAAGGGGGGTTCTCTTAAAGAAAGCCGTTATGTGGTTGTTGGCCAGTTGTGTGTTGCCCGTGAATACCGCGGCATGGGACTCGTACAAAGATTATACAATGGCTTCAGGGAAGTGATGAGCGATCATTTTGATTATTGTATAACCGATGTGGCTGAAGCAAATCAGCGCTCTCTAAAGGCTCATCAGAAATCCGGCTTCAAAGTAATAGACAAACTTACCTATGGCGGAATATCGTGGAATATTGTTTTGTGGGACTGGAAAGAAGGTGCAGCCGGCGATTCCACACTCTAAATAATTGATTTTTAATTAGCCCTGCTGGCATGTCTTTTTCATAGTTGGTGATGGAAAAATTCATCAACAAAAACGACTAATATGAAAAGGATTTTAGCCATTGCATTTGCCGCATCCTGCCTTTATGCATGCGGCGACGCCACAACAAACGACACAGTAAGCGATGACCGCGACGATGCTCCGATCAGCAGCCCCGCAAACACGCCAAATTCAGATGTGTACACGCCAGCAGAGGGTGATATTACTTACCGTGAAGACAAAATTCGCGTATGGAGAGATGGGAACTGGACTGATAACGATGAAGAAGAAGTCCGTCTATCTAACGGAGCTGTAGTTTATCGCGATGGCCGTGTTGTAAGGGACGATAAAGAAGTTGAACTTGAAGAAGGCGAAGTAGTTAACCGCTCAGGTGATTTCTTCGACAGGAGTGGAAAAGCTATAGAAAAAGCATGGGATGATGTAAAAGAGGGAGCTAAAGCAACAGGAAAGGATATTGAGAAAGGAGCCAAAAAGGTTGGCGAAAAGGTTGAGGACGCAGTAGACGGCGATAAGTAACTAATACACTGCGATTGCTTACCTTAGGGTATGCTCGATCTTGTAATAGAGGCCCGTCATGCAGCGATTGGACCAGGAATGAATGTTCGACGCATTCTTCCGTTCAGACAACGCCGCATGGTGGGTCCATTTATTTTTATGGATCATGCCGGCCCTGTACAGCAAACATC
>JAFAGE010000001.1 GCA_023423015.1 Bacteroidota bacterium | reverse complement strand
AATGCAGGCAATCGGACGTCCTTCTTCATCATATTCAAACCGGACGGCCACTTCATACATGGTTCCATTTGGATGGAGATTTCGTTGGATGTACCGCCTCAGCAAAACAGGTTCACCTTCGCGCTGCACAAGTTGAGGCTGCTTGCTGCATGAACCATATGTTGCTACAAGCATCGAAGCCAGGAATAAACAAATCGTATTTCGCATAAGCGCTGGATTTATAAAGCTTCTCACACTACATAGGCGCACGCGAACAGATTGCAATCATTTTTCACGGTAAATAAAACGTAGCTGCACAAAATCTACCTCGTCGTATATCAGGGTAACCGGGTAGCCGTACTCATTGTAGGTCCATTTAAAATTTTGCTCTGTATTGTCGTTATATCGACAGGAGATGATGTTGTTGATACCGGAGCCGCATTGCAACCAATCGCTACCAAGCATCAGGTCGACCGGCATATTTCGCCATGGATTTTTTTTATCGTCAACAGCAGTAACCGTAAAGCTTTCAACGACTGATCCACCATATTCCCTGTTATACTCAGACAGGTTCCCTTTCTGGTCATATTTAAATGATCTGCGAAAGAAAGCGCTGCGGTTCGGTTCAGGAGAAATGATGTATATTTTCTTTTCCACAAGAAGATCACCATCAAACAAATAAGATTCCATGGTGGTATCCTCCGTGCCATAAGCATTTCGATTTGTTATGAAAAATGAGACAGAGTCTTCGTTTATCGTAAGGGACGTCGGCGACACAACAGCCAGGTAAGGTTCTCCATTAACATTATACTTTGTAATTGAAGAAATTGCCTCGTTCCTGTAAGAGACTTTGTATAACGTGTCCCCACCTCCAATGGCCATTGCAAGATTCCCGGATGTATCATAAAAGAATGTGGTAATATACTCGCTTAGAGAACCGTTGCTTGCAGACTCATAATAAATCAGAGTATCCAGCAGCAGTACAGGTTCTGGAGGTGGCACTACTGTCTGATCATCCGGCCCCGTCTTTTTACGGCAGTTGGTCAGCACTAAGCCAAATGTGCACAATACAATAAATAAATACAGTTGATTTTTCATAGATACGTTTTTATGTTGTGTATTTCCTGGTATATACAAACCTTGTTGACACATAACCTAATCTCTTCAATTGCAGCGTCAACGGATATCCTTCGTTGTTATAGGTGTAGTCATATTCCTCCAAATCGTTGTTCGCATAAGTAAGCTTCGTTATGTTATTCACACTTAAATAGGATGGAGCACCATGATAGTCGAGGATCACCGCTAACGGCATATCGTGCCATATATTTCTTCTATTGTCTGTTTCGTTCAATGTCCATTGAGGCACTTCACCCGACTTGAATTCAGCAATTGTTTCCGACACATTTCCTTCGTCGTTGTATTTATAAAAGAATATGGAGTAATCGTCCGCGGCCGGATCTCCTGTATACTTATAATATCTCCTCTCCCGAAGCTCCTTTCCGGCGAACACATAGCATTCACGAAGTTTCAAGCCGGCAACTTCGTATTCGAAGGAAACAGAATCGCCGGCAACAACCAGCGATCCGGGATCCTCAACTTTCATGTAGGCAACCTCATTTTCATCAAACCTTGTAATCGTTGCCAGTTTGTCATCGCGATATGTAATTGAGAGATTCCGTTTTCCGTTCAGGGTCGAACCTATCAGACGAAATGCTTCGTCGTATTCGAAATGATAGGCAGTAATTTCCATCACTCCTGAATTATCTTCGAAATAGAGAACGGAATCAAGTAACAGGGTGTCGCTCTCAGGCGGCTCCTGCTGGATCGGTTGCGTTGCAGGAGGCGTTTTGCGGCAGCTAATCGCCACCGTCCACAATACGAACACTGAAAGCAATAACATATATGAATGTATTTTCATAATCTGCACTTTAGGAAACCCTGTGGAAATGCTTATTGTTTTTCGCGATAGATAAACCTGAGCCGAACATAATCCTGGCTTGCACTTTTAACGGTAAGCGGGTATCCTTCATCGTTATAAGTCCACTCCCACGATTCGATATTATTATTGCCCCAATCAACACTCGTCACATTGTTCAGGCCGGTGGAAGACACATCGAAGTACCTTCCGAAAACATAAGCCAGGGGCATGGAGTTCCAGACATTTTTTCGATTGTCAACGCCGGTAACTCTCCACTGGGTAAAATAGTTGTTACTATACCGGGCGCGACACTCTTCGAGATTTCCGCTTGCGTTGTAGGTATAAACAAAGCTTGAAGAGTAGTTGCGGTTCGGATCTGGCGATGTAAAATGAAAGCGTTGTTCCAGGAGCAGACTGTCGTTGAACAGGAACGACTCCCGTATTGTATCAATTACACCAAATTGTCCCTGAATGGTGTAGTGGTACGAAATGGAATCTTCGTTCACGATAAGGGTGCCGGGTACCTGCGCAGTCATAAACGGATTACCCATTGTGTTATACAATGTGATACCTGAAATGCCATCGGCATTATAGCTAATTGAATATTCCCTGACGTTATCCTTCCTGGCTTCGGTAAGTCTTCCCTCGCTGTCGTACGTGAATACATGGGCAGCAGAATCAAGGGTTCCTCCAACACTCTCATAAACGTACAAGGTGTCGAGCAGGAGAATGGGTTCCGGTGGCGGCTGTGGAATTTGAGGATCTGTTTTGGTTTTTTTGCAATTGCTGAAGGCTAACAGAATAAAGGCCGCAGCAACAAAGAATAACTTTTGTGATTTCATGGCTTAGGAGTTTTACATACGATGGATCGTAATGATTGATATTGGATTAAGACATAAAAAAACTCTTCGTCCCTGAAAAAGCTTATAGGGTGAAACCAACATTAGAATTCTGTTAACCAGAATCGCGGTAAAAACACGAGAAAATTGAAAATTGGACGCGGCATTTAGAAGAAATTAACATTTGCCAATCTTTTCACGTCTCACGTCTCACGTTCATGCCACTAAGCATTTCCATTTATCATTACTGAACAATTCACTTATCAGAGAATTCATTGAGGAACATACCATTTGACACTCATCAAATTCATTCCCTCCGGGATACATTTTAATTTCTATTGAGGGTGCGCTTGTGGTTGAAATGATATATTCGCGCACTCCGAATTTCTTGATGTAAAAACTACCTTATCCTTTTCCTGATGAAATATTCAATGTGATAAGTGATGGTGAATAGTGAGTATAATTTCTCTCCGCTCACCTTTCGCTGCTCACAAAAAATTGCTGTGGTCAACACCAGCAGGAAACCTATTGCTCATAAACCAAACCCCTGAACTGAAATGCGACAACTCGTATTTTTCATCGTGCTGGCCATAGCGCTCGGCATCAAGTGTACCAAAGAAAATGTGTTAACTACATCGGTCGAAAATGCTGCTCTGGCTTCACATGCCACTGTAGCTCCACCCGGGAAAATTATGGTGGTCAAGTGCGACACCACTTACATCGACGATACCACTGTTGTAGATCCGGAGCCCGAACCGGAACCTATTCCTGTTCCAGAGCCCGAACCAGAAGAAAAGAATATTGTATTCTTCGGCAGCTCTACTATTGTTCAATGGAACCTCGGCCAGGCATTTCCGGACAAAAAAATCAAGAAAGTCGGTTATGGCGGAAAAACCTGGACGCAATTGACTGCATTGGTAGATACCATTTCTAAACTCAATGCTAAACAAGTAGTCATCTATTCAGGCGATAATGATATTATCGCCAGGCGTTCCGTTGCGCAGATGACGGTAGACGTACAAAAATTGATTAACCGTATCTGGACGCTCGTTCCCGACGCCCACGTGACATTCCTGTACACCAAACCGAGCGATACGGCTTTTAAAATTACATTGTCGGACAAGGTGACCACAGGTATCATGGGAATTGAATACACCAACAGAAACATTGCAAACTGGAGTAAAAACAGTCATTCACACCACTTGAACGTAGTGGATACATACTCGCCATTTTTATTGTGGAATCCGAAAAGGCTCAGCGAAAAACATTACCAGGCTGATAAACTACACCTGAACCAGTCGACGGGATACCCGGTGCTGAATAAATTAGTGGGACCGTTGTTGAAGTGATCCACCTTCGCCGAATGCTCCGGTGGGCGTGGAAGATGACCCACCTGGGCTAAAGCTTCGGTGGGTGTGAACGGTGAGCCGTGAGAAGTTAAAAAGTATGCGGTGAAAGGCTCATTCTTCCGCCATCTGCCTTTTTGCCTATATCAACATCCTGAAAAGTCCCCGGGCGATCAGGGCCAGGATCAATACGGTTACACTGCAAGTAAAAACGTAAAGCGCGAAGAAAAGAACGGTGCGTTTTGTGGATATTTTGATTTCCATATGGCTGCTTGTATTCAGTCCAAAAAACAGCAAAGAACATGCTACAAACAGCGAATGTGCGTTTCTTGTTACTAAATTAGATGGAAACCATTAGCGAAACCGGGGCGGAGGATGTAGGATGGGAGCGATGGACAAAGGACCGCCTTACGCCCTCCGCCCTTCTCTTACCTTCCCTGTTGCGTTCCACCTCCTGCTCCGCCGACACGCTGGCTTTCGTCGTCGAGACTGGTTTTACGCTGGCGGGCTGCCTTCACCAACAGATTACCGAAGCGATAACTGAAGTTGACCTTGAACTGCCTGCTCTCCCATCCTCCCCAACTTTGGAGCCGTTGACCGGCAAAGTCGCTGGTGCCACCCCAGCGCATCGTCTGGAAAATATCGCTTACGGATACTTTCAGGTTTCCCTTATTCTTGAACAGGCTTTTCTGAATACCCGCTTCTACCGACCACATTTCCTTATTGCGGAATGTTCCTTGCCAGATGGAAGGCGACGAATACCAGCCACCAGCTTCCGCTGTCCACCCTTTCCCAAGTTTGGCGCTGCTCTGTAAAAACAGGTTGTAGGCATACGCATCGAGGTCAATGGTTCGTCCTTCTCCGAAGTTCGCCTTATAATGGGTATAGTACATGTTCAGGTTCGCAAATGTGCTAAACCAGCCGAGTTGCAATGGGTAACTTACGTTTACACTTGCGATATCCTGTGTTGCCAGGTTCTTGCGCGTCATAAACGACTTAGAAATTTCAGTCGTATCAATGAGCTGTGTGAACACATCGTTTACGTGACTATAGTTCAGTGCTGTTGTCAGTTTGTATTTATATGTGTGAGAAAAGCCGATACTGTGAGTGTACTGCGGGCGCAATTCGGTATTCCCCTTCATGTAGGTGTATTCGTCGAGTTTGAATTCAAATGGATTCAGATCCTGGTATCCCGGCCGGTCTATTCGACGGCTGTAGGTAATATTGAATTGGTGATTTTTACCTTTGGCAAAAGAAACCGCAGCGCTGGGGAATAAGTTTATGTAATTCCGGTTGAAGGCGGAATCATAAGGTTCAAACTCCGCCTCCTGGAGCTTCAAACCGCGCGATTGTCCTTTCGCAACGGTTTGCTCGGCGCGCAGACCAATCTGAACGGTAAACTTTTTGATCTGACGGTTATAGTTTACATAGGCTGCGTTGATGTTTTCCGTGTAAGTAAAATCGTTGCTTCGTTCGCGGTCGAGGTCTTTGACGTCGTTCACCACATTATATCTTTTGAAGTCGTTCACACTTCTTACATAGGATGATTTTGCACCTGCCGACAATTTCCCCTTTTTATAATTTTGTTCATAGTCGGCCTTCACTGCATAGATGTCGATGTTTGTCGGTTGCAGCATATTGTAGATGCGTGAACCAAGCGTTGCGCCGTTTTCATCGTAGTAAATATTAGGCTGCATCTGATCGCTGCGAATGCGGAACTGGCCATAGTCGCCGTCAATATTCAATGACCTTCCCGACGTATCTGCGTAACGGTAATTTATATTGGTGTTGGTTGTGCTCCGGGTCATTTCGCTTGAGTTATCTGCAATCAAACGTTTTACGAATTCGCCGGTAGGCTCATAAAAGATGTCTGTGTTCGTGATGTTTCCAAAACTGTTGTCGGAATAATTTCCGTTCATCATAACACCGATCGTCTGTCGCGAGTTCAGGAAGAAATCGATCCCCGCTTTGATATTATGACTATTGCCTTTCCAGAGC
>JAFAGE010000424.1 GCA_023423015.1 Bacteroidota bacterium | reverse complement strand
GTCTTTGGGCGGGTTGCGTCCAATGAAAGGATGCTGTTCCACATCCAGAACCTGCCCGCTTACCGGTCCGCTTTCATCGGCAAGGAAGTACACGGCCGCAGCGGCAATTTCCGCGGGTTGAAGTATACGTCCGGAAGGAGCATACACATTTGGAATTTGCCTGTACCAATCGTCAGGTAATCCATGTTCGCGTTTACGGGTTGCTTCGTTTTCGGTAAGCACCCATCCCGGATTGATCTGGTTTACACGAACTCCATTTTCACGAAACAATGTGTCGCCAAGATTTCGCGTCATTGTCATCAGTGCTCCTTTTGATACGCTATATGCAAGAAGATTCGGCTCACCGCTGTATGCGTTTACCGATCCGATATTTAATACACTGCCTTTTGTTTTGGAAAGATGCGGCAATGCTTCGCGGGTTAATATATAAGGAGCAACTGTGTTTATATCAAGAACCTTCCGAAGGTGTGCAGCATCTGCATCATGCACATTTGAGGAAACCACCCAGGCCGCATTGTTCACTATTGCATCGAGCTTGCCGAATTTTTCGATCATCATTTTCACCATGCGTGCCGGTGCGCCATCGTTCGTGATATCTTCAATGTGCAGTACGCCATTTTCTTCTCCCACCTGTTCTAGTACTTCAGCTCCCCATTCGGTTTCAAGGCCGTGTATCATCACTTTCGCACCTTCTTTCGCACAACGGATAGCTATTGCTTTTCCAATTCCGGTGCAGCTGCCTGTTACGATAATTACTTTGTTGCTCAACCTCATCTCAAGCAGGTTTTAATACGCTTTTTACCACTTCACCTCTATGCATTTTATCGAATGCAGTTTTCCATTCTGTTACATTCCAAACGCCACCAATAATCGGCCTTACGTCGAGTTGCCTGCTGCTGAGCAGTGCTATCACCCGTTCCCACATCGGCCAGTTGTGGCTGAAACTTCCCTGCAGTGTAATATTTTTCTGAACGAGCGGATCGAGCGAGATGTTTATTGGCTGGGGACCCCATCCTACTTTGGTGATGCGGCCGTTTGGCCTTACCAATTGCATTGCAATAGAAAGTGTGAGGCTTACACCGGATGCATCCACTACCACGTCGGCTCCAAGTCCGTCGCGCTCTCTTGCCCATTCAGTAGCATCACCTATTATAGTATCACAACCATATTGTGCGGCGATAGAAAGCCTAAAGCGATCGGCTGCCAAACCAACAACTGCCACCTGTGCACCGCAGAGTTTTGCCATTGCAGCGCATAGTATTCCAATGGTACCGGGGCCAAGTACAACAACGCGGTCACCAGGTTTTATGCGGGTATTTTCTACAACGGCACTATACGCAACGCAACAAGGTTCTGTGAGGCATGCTTCTTCAAACGGTAAACTGTCGGGGATCCGATGTAAACAACGCGCCGGTACTTTTACATAACGGGTCATTGCTCCATTCACTCCATACCCAAATCCTTTTCTTGTAGGATCAAGATTGTAAAGCCCCGATCTTGAAAGCGGATTATTAAGATCGATAATGGCCGCCGTTTCACTGACCACACGGTCACCTTTTTTCCATGCAAGCACATTCTTACCGGAGTCAGCAATAATTCCTCCGAATTCATGGCCGAGCACAACAGGATAATTTACCGGCCAGCTGTGGTCGGCGGTCCATTGGTGCAAATCACTTCCACACACGCCAACATTCTGAACCTCCAGCAACACATCATCGTCGCCAATTGAAGGCATATCTATCTCGCGGATTTCCACTGAGCCCTTTTCAGGTGCGTAGTTTACAACGGCAGGAAATTTCATAATTGCTCTATCAGTACGAAAGTTATAACGATGCTTTGTATGAATGAATTTTTTCGCAGATCAGCCTCAGCGATGCCTCAAGATCTCCTGTGGCAGTTTTAAACTGATCGGCATCTATTGTTAATGGCGCACCCAGCACAACCAGTGGTGCACCGTATTGCGGACATTGAATTGCCTGCTCAAGAGACAAACCTCCGACAGCCTGCACAGGAATTTTAACTGCATTCACCACTTCGCGAAGCTGGTCAAGAGGACTTGGCATTCTCTTTCCCTGTGCTGCAATTCCGCGGCGTTCATCGTATCCGATGTGATGAACAATGTAGTTGCAACCCAGATCTTCGAGCCACTTTGCCGCGTCTACCATGTTTTCGCAGCCTAAATTGTCGCCCATTACTGCTACACCGTAATCTTTGCCTGCCTGCACAACGCATTTTATGGTTTCTTCATGAGCCCTCGCCATTACTACCACATGTGTTGCACCCGCTTTCGCCATCATTTCAGCCTCTAGATAACCTCCGTCCATTGTTTTGAGGTCAGCAACAATCGGCACTCCGGGAAATGCCTCACGCAAGCGTCGTACGCCATGTAAACCTTCTGCCAATATGAGCGGAGTTCCAGCCTCGAGCCAGTCAACACCTGCACGCAAAGCCATAGCGGCTGTTTCAAGCGCTTCGTTGATGTCGGTAAGATCGAGTGAAATCTGTACAACAGGAGTCATGGCCTGTTAATTTGGTTTTTTCTGTAATGCTTCTATCTCTGCTGCTGTTGGAGCAGGAGTTTCAATGCCATTTTCAGGCACATCAATTTTTGCGATCCAGGTAAGTGCATTCAACACAAGTTTTCTGAAATCATCATTCATCCAGTTTTTGTGTACATGTGCGCCAGTCATACCAAAACCACGACCTCCATTGGGCCTTGTATATGCCCATGCTAAAGTTTGAGGCTCTTTACGGTCGAGCACCGCAGCACGAACATGCGGGTTGTTCTCATGTGGACCTTCAGGCCTGGATAACGATGATGGAGGAGGTAAGGTTTTCAGAATGTGAACCAGGTTTGGATCGTTTTCTTTGAAGCGCATATGATAATACCATTCATCATGCACCTCGAACGGTTTAACTCCGTTGGTGACAGGATGCTTTGGCAATTCAGTAATGTTTGCCGACCAATGAGGATTCACTGACCAGTTCGTTTCAAAGTATCCTCCCACCCAGTCGAGGAATTGCTGACCACCTTTGTCTTTAGGTATCTCAACTGCGTAATGAAGATTCATTAATCCAACGCCTTTTTTCATCAGCTCATCAATATGCGCGAGGTGCGGAATTACCATGTGTCCGTCGCCACCGTCGCTGTACATAAATATTGCATCAGCGTCGTTAAGAACAGTAGTATCCGAAGGCCATCCCTGTTCAGTAACAATGGCAGTAACGCCTGGCACATGCTCATTCAGCAATTTTGCGAGTAGCTGGCATCCGCCGAGGTGTTCATGTTCTCCTACTCCGTGGCTGTCTTTCCCGGGGATAAGAACAATTTTTTTTGTTGACTTTGTTGTAGAATCAACGCTATCCTGGCCTGCAGAATCATTTCTTTGCGACGACGTACATGAAAGCAGCAATAAAAAACTGAAGAAAAAACAGAAATTAAGAGCTTTCAAAACAATTGTTTATTACTTTTCAAAAAACCTTTCACTTCTCACCTCTCACTTCTCACCTTTCACACCCACTGAGGCTATAGCGAAGGCGGGTCACTTATTCAATTTTCCCCTCAAAAACTCCAATCCCTTTCTACCGATATCTTCCGGCGAAGGTTCAAACTTCCTCCATATGGAAGCTGCTCTCGCAATCACTTTTATATCGGGAACAAATGATTCGATGACGATGCTTTGATCGTAATTTATTGCTTTTAGAGCGGCAACTATGCTGTTCCAGTCGATATGGTCGTTGCCGGGTGTGCCGCGGTCGCATCCGCAGGCATGGAAGTGGAAGAGTTTATTGCCGGCTGCGCGAATGGCGTCTGCAGAATTTTTCTCTTCAATATTCATATGATAACTGTCGAGCAACAAGCCGGCAGCTGCATGGTTGATGTCGTTTACTAATTTCAGGCCTTGAGCACATGTATTAATAAAATCGGTTTCGTACCTGTTCAAAGGTTCGATAGCGAGGCGCGCCTTACGTTGTGATGCATATTCTGCGAGGGTTCTCAGGTTATTTACTGCAAGCTCCCATTGTTGTTTGTAGTCGTCGGGCGTTACGAGTTCCGCGCGTCCCACTGCGGAATAAAGGGGACCTACGATCACGGGAATACCAACTTCTGCCATGAAATCGAGCACCGAATTCATGTAGTCGAGAGAATTCTGCTGGTATTCTTTCGGGCCACGCAAATCGCGGTCGGGGCCGAGTGCAACGCATACCGAACCGCAAACAAGATTATTGTCGTTGAGTGCTTTCTTAAAAGCTTTTGCATCAACGTGGGATGCATCTTCAAGCGCAAGTTCTACTGAGTCGAAACCCCATTCCCGTATCTGCTCCAGGAGATGAAATGAATCGTTTGTAAAAGGCGATGTAAACAGAAACGTGTTAATTCCAAAAGTCATAGGCCATTTATTTTCTCTGCTGATAAAATACGAATACTCCTTTCTTGTTACCGATGATAATATCTATGAAGCCATCGTTGTTGATATCTTCAACTACGGTGTTGAGGCCTGCGCCGGAATCGTTGTCGATTTCGTGAGGGATCCAGCGTGGTTCCTTACCAGCGATGAATTCGAACCAGTAGAGTTTGGCCGGTTCATCCTCGCCGGGATCGTTGCCATTATGTGCGTAGTAACGTTTTCCTGTAATGAGATCTTCATCCCCATCGCCATCAATGTCGGCCATAGAAAGACTATGCGATTGCGCGAGCTGGGTGAAGATGTCGTGTTTTTTCCAGGTTGTTGAATCTTTGCCTGGAATCTGCTCATGCCACCAGATGCCATATTTATGAGCAGATGAACTGAGCACATCCTGGTCGCCATCGCCATCTACATCGCGGATATACATTTGTGCGCAATCGTCGCCCAGATTAGCGGGATGAAATGTCCAGTTTGGTTGTTTGCGGTCTTCAGGTGCTTCCCACCATCCCTGGCGGATAACTACATCTTTTCTTCCGTCGTTATTCATGTCCCCAAAACCCAGGCCATGGGTAAACTGGTGAGTGGCCAGCAGCGAATCGCTGCTGATTACATAT
>JAFAGE010000394.1 GCA_023423015.1 Bacteroidota bacterium | reverse complement strand
AGCTCTACAGCTTTCACCGCAAGCGCTTTATATGCATCTACCGCCAGGCCTTGTTCCATGGTTGTATCCTGTGCCTGTTTAGAACGTGCACACCAGAGGTATCCATAAATCTGGTCGGGGTACTGGGTGATATAATCATTACAGAACAAGCTGTCAGACTTCACATAATTTCCTGCCTGGTAGTTCGCGTAAGCCCAGTTATACAGGTCTCTCGCACTTGGTTCTTTCTGTAAGCGATAAGCTGTTCCCAACATATCAGCTTCCAGCTGCCTGTTACCTGTGCTCTTCGCAAAGTTGGCTGCACTTTCAATGATCTTCAACTTATTTTCCATCACAGTATCCATTGCAATCGCCTTTTCGTAGTAGGTGAAGGCAGAATCCTGGAGCTCGGGGATCTTTGAAGTGATCTTCGCCATTTGTTCGTAGTCGGTAGACTTGATGTCTTCGATATTGGGACCTACTTCTGAATTAACGAGGAAGCTGTCCATTGCGGCTTTCGCAGCGTTAATGTCTCCCAGTGTATCAGCAGTGAAGGCCACCATTCTGTACATCCTCGGGTTTACGTTTTCACCAAACTGTTGGATCAGTTGTTCAGCCCTTTGTCTTGCACCTGCAAAGTCACCTTTTGCATAGGTGTAGTCAGTCTTGATGTACTCAAGATCCGGACCCTGGTCGGTATTGGCGATGTATTTATTCAGGAACTCACCGGCCCTGTTGATATCCCTGAACCAGTAGTGGTAAAAGAGATTGTAGTAAGCTGGTGCATATGCAGGATCGAGTTCAACGGCTTTGTTGTATGCCTGCAGGTAGAATTCCTGGTTCTTCTGAGTTTCGTAAATCTTACCGATGCCGTTCTGGGCAGCAGCAAGTTTTGGATCAAGCTCAAGTGCTTTCGTGTATGACTGCACCGCATTACCTCCATCGATCAGCTTACGGTAAGCATGACCCATAATCAGGTATGTGTTTGCGTTCTTGAACTTCCTGGTGGTAGTTGCCTGTTTTAATTTTTCAACTGCATAGTGGGCGTCGCCCTGTCTTGCTTTCACATTGGCGAGGCCAATTGCGTTCAATACTTCTACGTCTTTCCCTTTAGAGAGATTAACGGCTGTTTCGAACTGCTGCCGGGCTTCATTGGTTTTACCTTCCATCAGCATGATATGACCCATTCCTACAAGAATCAATGGCGCATTTCCCTGCGAAGCTGCTGCTTTCTGGTAAAGCTCCTTTGCAGCAGTGGAGTCTTTCATGTCGATTAAGGTCTGACCGAGCCAGAAAATGGCTCCCACATCATTTGGGTTAGCGGCGAGAACCTTCTCGAAGGTTTGTTTTGCGCTGTTATACCGCTCGTAGTAGAGGAACTTTCGCCCTTCATCCACGCTCTGGGCAAACAGCATGTTGCCGGTAATGACAACAGCAACTAACAGGCTTAATACACGTTTCAGCATATTCCTTTGCGTATTTGTTTTTGTTTTAAAAATATTGTTTTTAAGTGTGTCCATCTGGTTGCCTCTGCCGTCTCATCTATTCCGCAATCTGCATCTCTCTTACTTCAAATTGCATCCTTGCCGGAAGCAGGTATGCCCGTTGAAATATCAGTTGCCCTTTTTCGTAGATGAGGAAATTTGCAAAACCGCTGCCAAGACCCTCATAATTTTCCTTTAATATGTAATACAAAGGCCGTACCATCGGGTACCTGCCTCCTGCTATATTGGCCTGGTAAGGTTTTACATAAGTTCCGTTACATCCGCGGCACTCGATAGCGGCAATTTTCACCTTTTCAAGGAAACTCAGCACCTGCGGGTCATTCTTGTTTCCTACCCAGCTAACGCCTATCAGTCCGATGGCATCTTTGTTCGCTGAAACATAGTCAATTACTGCCGGGCTGTTTTTTGCAGCCACAATATTACTGGATAATGGCTTTCCTTTTAACAAACTGTCCTGAACAAACCTTACGGTGCTTGTGGCAGAAGTACCATCCAGCAGCATTTTGTACTTAAATCCACTGGTACCCTGCGCGATCGACCTGATATCCTGCATGGTGAATATCGTGTCGGCTGAATTGTTGTTCGTGATAACTGCAATCGCATCAAATGCAACCGGACCAAATGAAGGATTAAAACTCAATTTTTCTTTTAACCTGTTCTGTTCGTCCCGGGTGATGCCGCGTGTCACAATCACCATCCTCACACTGTCGTTGTTCAGATCATTCAGGCATTCTGCTTCGGATTTGTAATGTACAACAATGTCTGCATTGGGATGTAACGATTCAAAGACCTGCACCTGCGAATCAATCACTGGTTTGAAAGATTCATCTGCACTGATAACTATCCTTCCATGTGTTGTCGATTCCCTTCTCCTGTTCTCACCAGACGAATCTCCACACTGAGAAGTTGTCAAAGCAAATGCTATGATAAATAATATCACTTTTATATTATTCACTCGGGCCTAATTAAATATTAATTAAAATAGTTCTTCCTCACTCCCCGGTAGATTCTGAAGCCTCCATATAATAGGCATAATCCACCGAATATGTATGAGAATGGCTTCGGAGGAAATTCCATACGAATTCCGAATACTTCCGAAAGAAGAAAAAATCCACCCATACCTGCATAAATAATGCCCATTCCGAGATCCATCAATGATCTCCGGTTAACATATGCTTTTCTCCGCTTCTCTTCGTAATCTGCTGACATTTCTTTTTTTAAAGACCGAACAAGGTAAGAAAAAGTCAAAAGACTTTGATCTTCGCTCTACTTTTGTGCACCTAAAAGAAGCGCTGACATGACAAAACCAGGCCTGCCGCAAGGCACGCGCGATTTTTCTCCCGATACTGTCCGGAAAAGAAATTACATCCTTTCTACCATCAGGTCGGTTTTCGAACTCTATGGCTACCAACCTCTCGAAACCCCGGCAATGGAAAACCTCGACACCCTGATGGGAAAATATGGCGACGAAGGAGACAAACTCATTTTCCGTATCCTGAACAATGGATTGAATGATCCGAAAAATATAGAAAAAGCGAAAACGGCTTTTGAAAATACTCTTGCCGGCAAATACGATAAACACCTCACAGAGCGCGCTTTACGATACGACCTTACCATTCCTTTTGCCCGTTATGTGGCCATGAACCAGGGCCAGATCAATTTCCCGTTTCGACGCTACCAGGTACAACCCGTGTGGCGCGCAGATCGCCCGCAGAAAGGCCGCTACCGCGAATTCTACCAATGCGATGCCGACGTGGTTGGAAGCCGTTCACTCGTGAATGAGGTTGAACTCTCACTCATCTACCATCTCGTTTTTACCCGCTTAAAAATGAACGGATATGAACTGAGACTGAATTCACGAAAAATTCTTACCGCCCTCGCAAAAAAATCCGGCGGTCTCGAAAATCTCACCAATATCACCGTTGCGATAGACAAACTGGATAAAATAGGTATCGAAAAAGTAAAAGATGAATTACGCTCAAAACAGGTGAGTGAAGAAAATATTTCTATCATCGAAAAATACTTATCTATCGGGGGAGATAACAATTCCCGCTTCGATCAACTCTTAAATCTGTTGGGCGACGTAGAAGAAGCGAAAAATGGTGTTGATGAGTTAAGATTTGTGTTGAACCAGGTGAAATCGTTGGAACCAACGGCAAACGTTTCCATTGATTTTACTCTTGCGCGCGGTTTGAATTATTACACCGGAATTATCTTCGAAGCAAAAGCGCCCGCACAGGTTTCTATCGGAAGTATTGGCGGTGGTGGACGCTACGATGACTTAACCGGCTTGTTTGGCGTTCCGAATGTTCCGGGTGTTGGAATTTCGTTTGGTGTAGACCGTATTTATGATGTGCTCGAAGAACTTGATCTTTTCCCACGCGAAATAAATATAGGCACCAGGCTTATGTTTCTTAACTCCGGAGAAGAAGTTAGCCTGCAAGCTTTGAAATTCGCCCATCAACTCAGGAGCCAGGGTGTTAGTTGCGAAGTGTACCCGGACACATCGAAAATTGATAAACAGTTTAAATACGCCGAAAGAAAAAATATTCCCTTTGTTGCTACAATTAATACCGTTGAAGGAAATGTGAAAGTGAAGAATATTGTAACTGGCGATCAGCAACTGGTAAGCTTCGACGAACTGCCTCGCTTTACTTTCAATGCCTGATTACACGCGTTCATATATGATCGCAGCGCCCTGGCCTACACCTACACACATGG
>JAFAGE010000376.1 GCA_023423015.1 Bacteroidota bacterium | reverse complement strand
TTGTATAAGAGTCAGGTGTAAAAATCAAATAAATCTGAGCTTCTAAGATGGTAAAAAACTACCTTTACGCCGAATTCTAAACACGTGTATATGAAAAAGCTGCTCCTGATTGTGCTTGCATTTTCTGTCTTTTTCACGGCAGATGCACAGTTTATCAAACGTATGGCCGACCGCGCCAAAAACCGCATCGAACAAAAAGCCGGCGAGAAAGTAGACAAAGGCGTTGATGAAGCCACCGACGTCAAGAAAAAAGACAACAAGAAATCTTCCGATTCCAAAAACAAAGGAGGCTCAGACGAGGAAGCTACTTCCTCTTCATCCGATGACGGAGAATCATCATCGTCTTCTTCTTCTTCTTCGTCATCTTCAACTGCTTCTTCTGAAGAAGAACCTGCAACGCTCCAAACCTATTCGAAATACGATTTTGTGCCGGGCGACAAGGTTATTGCCTACGAAGATTTTTCGAATGTGGAAATCGGCGATTTTCCCGTGCGCTGGAACACAAATGCAACAGGTGAAGTGGTTACTATAAACGACAAAGCAGGAAAGTGGTTCAAAATTGAAAAGGAAGGTGTTTATCATCCTGAATTCATCACTGAACTTCCGGAAAATTTCACCCTCGAATTTGACGTTGCTGTCAACGACAACTGGAATTCATGGCCACTGATCCTCAACATCTGTAAGCTGAAAACACCGGAAGATTTTTCCGACTATGGTAAGTACGTGAGCTGGCAGGGTGATCATGCCGTTCATTTGTCGTTTAAGCCAGCCGTAGAAAAATCAGGTACAGACGGCAATTCGCATCTTGTAACCGGAAAGGATGGCAATCACCAGGTGAATAACGATGTGGGGTTCATGAACTGGGACAATTCGAAATCGAAATTTGCCCATATTTCCATCTGGCGCCAGAAACAACGTCTGCGTGTTTACCTCAATGGGGCAAAGATCTGGGATATTCCACGCGGCTTTGACGCCGCCGCAACTTACAATGCCATTACATTTGCATCGCACGGCGCGTACCACACCAACAAAGATTTCTACCTGATCAACAATATCCGTCTTGCGATTGGTTCTCCCGACACCCGCACAAAACTTATTACGGAAGGTAAATTTGTAACAAGGGGCATCCTGTTCGACGTAAACAAGGCGGATGTAAAACCCGAATCGTATGGTACTCTTAAAGACATCGCAAATGTGCTGAAAGAAAATGGCGACGTAAAAGTGAAGATCGTTGGTCACACCGATTCAGATGGCGATGATGCAAAGAATCTTGAATTGTCGAAGAATAGAGCTGAAGCTGTGAAAGAGTCGCTCACCAAAGAATTTGGTATCGACGCTTCTAGAATGGAAACTGACGGTAAGGGTGAATCTCAGCCAGCCGATAAAAACGACAGCGCTACCGGTAAAGCAAATAACCGGAGAGTGGAGTTTATTAAATTGTAAGTTGGCATAGAGCCTAAGGCAGAAGGCATAAGGCATAGGGAAAATTGAATACTTTTTCCTTATGCTTTATGCCTTCTCACTTATGCCTTACTTGCTTATTATTTTTCCTGCTGAGTTTTCTTCTTCTGTGCTTTTGGTGCGAAGATGATCAGCATACGCTTTCCTTCCATCTTCGGCATTGCTTCCGGCTGGCCGACTTCGGCAAGTCTTTCCGCAAATTTTAGCAACAACAGTTCACCGCGTTCCTTGAACATGATCGCGCGGCCTTTGAACTGAACATATGCCTTCACTTTATTGCCTTCTTTCAGGAAGGTCTCGGCATGTTTGGATTTGAAATCGAAATCGTGATCGTCCGTTCCCGGAGTGAAGCGAATTTCCTTAACCTCGGCCGATTTACTCTTGGCCTTCATTTCCTTTTCCTTGCGCTTCTTCTCGTACAGGAACTTGTTGTAGTCAATTATTTTACAAACAGGAGGATCGGCTTGCGGAGAGATCTCAACAAGGTCGAGACCTTGTTCCTGGGCCATGCGCAGTGCTTCCTGTGTAGGATACACTCCCACGGTAACATTGTCGCCAACCAATCGTACCTGAGGAACACGTATCATCTGATTTGTTCTGTGTTCCTGCTGCTGTTCTCTTTTAAACCGTGGATTAAAACTACCCCTCGGCTGCCTGGGTGGAAATGCCATAATTGTTTTGTTGTCCTTCCCCGCCGGACAACTTTTTTCTTGTGTTTAATTTTTAGTTCTTCTGCCGGGGCAGATATATATAAAAGTACTCTATTTAACTTGCTCTTTCTGCAATTTCCTTGCTAACTCTTGCAACAAATTCATCAACGTCGTTGGCACCTTCATCGCCCTTTCCCTGCCTACGCACAGAAACCTTGTTGTCGTTCATTTCCTTTTCACCGATCACGAGCATATACGGAACGCGCATCAGCTCAGTATCGCGGATCTTCTTACCTATTTTTTCGCTGCGATCGTCCAGTTCCGCACGAATATCTGCTTTTTTGAGCTTTTGCAAAACAGTTTGTGCATAGCCCAGGAACTTGTCGCTGATTGGTAAAACCTTCACCTGGGTGGGTGCCAGCCACACCGGCAACTTACCTGCATAATGCTCCAGCAAAAATCCAATGAACCTTTCATGGGTACCCAGCGGCGCCCGGTGAATGATCAACGGTGTTTCCGGAGTATTGTCTTCGGTAGTGTACTGTAATTTGAAACTGCGTCCCTGCGAGAAATCGACCTGGTTGGTAGCCAGTGTAAATTCACGGCCTATCACGCTGTATATCTGCACATCTATTTTCGGGCCATAAAATGCTGCTTCGTCCTGAACCTCAACATATGGGATGTTCGATTCAATGAGCACATTCCGTACCATCTCTTCCGTTTGTTTCCACAATTCAGGCTCGTTCACATATTTGACCCCTAGTTTGTCCGGCGAATGCAGGGAAAGGCGCATCACGTACTTGTCTATTCCAAATATTTTAAAATATTTCAGGTACATGTCGTTTACCGCCCTGAACTCATCGTTGAACTGGGCAGTGGTGCAGTAAATGTGCGCATCGTTCATATGCAAACAACGAACGCGCATCAATCCGAATAATTCACCGCTCTGTTCGTACCGGTAAACGGTTCCGTACTCAGCAATCCGGTATGGCAGGTCGCGATAGCTTTTGGGTTCCGCCGCAAAGATCTTGTGGTGGTGGGGACAGTTCATCGACTTCAGATAGTACTTCTCCCCTTCCAGTTCCATTGGCGGATACATGCTGTCGGCATAATACGGAAGGTGTCCGCTGGTGAGGTACATACTTTCTTTCGCAATATGCGGAGTAACTACGCGCTTATAGCCCGCCGCAGCTTCTGTTTCCTTAGCCAGCTTTTCAAGTTCTTCGATGATGATGGTACCGTTAGGCATCCACATGATCAAGCCCTGCCCCACATCATCGTCCATTGTATAAATTCCGAGTTCTCTGCCAAGTTTGCGGTGATCACGTTTTTTGGCCTCTTCGAGAAGTGCGAGGTATTCATCCAGTTCTTTCTGCGAAGGAAATGTAACCCCGTAAACCCGGGTGAGCATTTTATTTTTTTCATCTCCCTTCCAGTATGCACCGGAAACATTGGTAATCTTTATTGCCTTGATGAACCCGGTATTCGGAATGTGCGGTCCGCGACAGAGATCAGTAAAATTCCCCTGTGAATAGAAAGTGATTTCGCCATCGTTCAGGTTCTGCAGCAGATCGAGCTTGTATTCGTCGTCCTTCTGCGTAAAATATTCAACAGCATCTTTTTTCGATATCTCTTTTCGCTGGTATGGGTTCGCCTGGCGTGCAAGCTCATTCATCTTT
>JAFAGE010000373.1 GCA_023423015.1 Bacteroidota bacterium | reverse complement strand
AGAGGGGTTTCGTTACGTAATCGAATGCTCCGAGCTTCATCACTTCAACGGCGATCTTGATGTCACTATAACCCGTGATGATGATCACGGGCATATCGGGATATTTCTCCTTGATTTTGATGAGCATTGTTTTGCCATCGGTATTATCCAGGCGGAAATCGCACAACACCAGGGAGTATTCTGTGTTCTCGAGCAGTTCCAGTGCTTTTTTGGATGTATTTGCGTCTTCTACTTCAAATCCATGTTTAGACAGGAATCGTTTCAATAGTAAACACATATCCCTGTCGTCATCGATAACTAGAATTTTTTGCATGAATGTGTCCTTTTCAGTTAGTTGGTTGTCTAAATAATTATGCCCACAGTGCTCTCATCTGGGCTACCGGAATCTGGAGAAGTTCCCGGTACTTTGCCACGGTTCTACGGGCAATACTAAAACCTTTTTCGGATAAAATGGCCACCAGTTGCTGGTCTGTATAGGGTTTCTGCTTGTCCTCACTTTCAATTACCTCTTCAATAGCATTTTGTATTACCCTGTTACTGATGGTTTCACCCTGCTGGTTGATTATGCCTTCGGTAAATATGTCCTTCAGCAGCAGTGTTCCGAAAGGAGTAGACACATATTTATTGCAGGTAATTCGGGAAACGGTTGAGATATCTACACCCACCATCTCTGCTACATTTTTAAGGATCATGGGTTTGATAAGCTTAATATCGCCTTCGCGGAAATAATCGTACTGCAATTTTACAATTGCGCGTACTACTTTCAGCATAGTGCTTTCGCGCTGCTTGATTGCCGAAACGAACCATTGTGCAGCATTCAATTTATTACGCAGGTATTGGCGTGTCGCCTTATCGGTTTGTGTGCTTTCTTCAGTGTTCTTTACACTTTCCATCCACGATTGATTGATGTGCAGTGTTGCGGAACGCTGACGATACAATGAAACTTCAAGTTCATCGCCGTCCATTGTCACTATAAAGTCGGGCATGATCTGTTGATTGGCCTGGAACGATTCAGTTCCTTCGGTGATCGGTTTCATCTTGAGTGATGCAAGTAATTGAAGTACAATTTTCAGCTCTTCGTCGTCGATCTGAAGATGGTGCATGATGCGGTCCATGTTACGGCTTCCGAGATCTGGAAAATGTTCTTCGAGCAAGCGAATAGCCATTCTCACATCGGGCCTCTTCTGATTCATGCGGCGCAGTTGCAATAGCAGGCATTCCCTGATACTTCTTGCGCCGATTCCGGCGGGATCCAACGCCTGGAGTTTTACCAGGATAGTTTCAAGCTCACTCGCTTCAATCCAGGTTTTGTGACGGAAAGAAAGATCATCGGCTATTGCTCCCAGATCCTGGTCAAGCATTCCGCATTCATTCAGTGAATCGATGAGGTATGTTGCCAGCATCGTTTCGCGGTCATCCGTATTCATCAGCTTGAATTGCTGTTTCAAAGATTCCCTGAAATCTGCTGCTTCAGGTAAGGGACGCTCCGGAATCTTTTCATTGTTGAAGTAATTCTCGTACTCTGTTTTGTAATCAGGCACGTCGTCGTAGCCATATTCATCCCAGTCTTTATAATCCTGTACATCATCTTTACTATATTTGTCCACCTCAGCCATTTCTTCCGATGCACTTTCTTCAAGCAGCGGATTTTCTTCTAATTCCTGCTGGATGCGGTGCTCTAACTCAATGGTATTCAAATGGAAGAGATTGAGCAATTGAATTTGCTGAGGGAGAATCTTTAACTGCTGTTTTTGCGTAAGGTTCTGGTGAAGCATAGAGGGTTTCGATTTGTGTATACTAAGATTACAAGGAAAGAACCAAAAATTTGCCCGCCACGATTGTACGCGCCGAAACCTAAGCCGATAGAGGCTTTTCAGAGGAGCAGTAGTTTTTCCGATGCTCGCTAGTAAATTTCCTATAAGGACGATAAATCAGGAGGGTGGGGAAAACCTTCCCCTTTTTGAGGAAAAACCAACCAATGAAGCCTAAGTTTTCATACCTGTATATCTCCTTTATCGTTTCCCTAAGCATCCTGGTGATCCTGACCTTCCTGTTTTATAATCGGCTGAATTCGCATATCAGGTACACAGGAGAATTGAACGACACCTATTCAGTGGTCTTCTCCCTTCGCGCGCTCCAGGAGTACATGGCAGAGATGGAAAGCAATGGCAGAGGGTACCTGCTTCTGGAAGATTCATCCTTAAGAGCCGAGTTCTTTAAAAACCGGGATTCGGTGAATCACTATGTTGATGATCTCAAAGAAAAGATAGACGACAACAGCGACCAGATGAGAAGATTCCTGCTGATGCGTTCTACCGTTATCCAGCATCTTAATATTTATAACAGGCTTCTCAATTCCGACAACAACGAAACGGAACAAACACGCCGCCTGTTGCTTTCCCGGTCCATTCGTCTTTCAAATGTGTTCCGCCAGGAATCGCGGCAAATAGAACGTGCAGAAATCCGGGTGCGCGAACAACTGCTAAGAACCAAAGACATTTACGAAGCATTTTACCCGAACTACTTCAATACCATTTCCATATGGGCAGGTATTATCACGCTTGTTTCATTTTTCTTTATCAATCGTGAGGTCCGCATGCGCCGGCGCTATCAGCGCGAACTGGAAAAGCGTCTTCATGAACTGAACCGTTCCAACTCAGAATTACGACAGTTTGCATACATCGCGTCGCACGACCTGCAGGAACCTTTACGAAAGATCCGCACGTTTACCGACAAGCTTGTTTTTAAACATCACCAGGCGCTGGATGAAGAAGCGCGTTCAGTAATCCGGAAGATAGAAAGCTCTGCGCAGCGTATGCAGGAGCTGATTCAGGACATGCTCAACTTCACAAGTCTCATCAGTAAAGATGAACCGTTGTCGAGTGTAGACCTGAACGATGTAATTACAAAAGTGCTGTCAGACTATGTAGAACTTAGCCGTGAAAGGCATGCAATTATAACCTGGGACACGTTACCACGCATCAACGGAAATGAAGCTCAACTATTTCTTCTTTTCAAATCGCTTATTGATAATGCATTCAAATTCGCAAAGCCGGGCGAGTCGCCCGTAATTAAAATCAGCTACCGCCTGGTCGACGGGAGCCACGAGGAAGAAGAACATCTCAAAGGAAGCCTGTTTCACAAAATCGTTATGGAAGACCAGGGCATTGGCTTCAACAATGAATTTGCGGAAAAGATATTTATGATATTCCAACGCCTTCACACGCAACAATCCGGTTATCGCGGAAAAGGAATCGGTCTCGCAATTGCACAGCGCATAATGACCAACCACAACGGCATCATCATGGCGAGTGGAATGGTAAATGGTGGAGCAACCTTCTACATGTATTTTCCTGCGGAAAAGCCTTAATTATTCCGGGATGGTGCGGCCTTCATCGAGATTGTCGCCTTCAACTCTGCCGGATATTTTTTCGTCGCTGTTTATTCCTGCTTTCTTCGTGGTTCCGGTTGCCGCTTCATCGTTACTGCTGTCTGAAGTATCTGTATTAACGGTGTGAGCGGGTTCCTGCGAAATGCTGTCTTCCGGGTTTTCGCCTTCACGGGTATTTACTGCGCGGTTCTGCTCTTCAGTGTTCACCACTTTTTTGTCATCGGCCATCGTAAACGTTTTTAGTGTCTGAAAGATCTGCACCGTTTATGTCTGCCGGCTCTGTGGCCATATGAGTGGTCTGCGGCTGAGTGGGCACCGTTTCACGAACGCTGTATTTGTTTTTGCTGTTGAGGAAGGCAGCAACACGGGTAATAAACGATCGGCCCTTTTCTGCGAAGAGGTGGGTAGAATAATTTTTCACCACAAAAGGCACCGCCAGTTTGGTTATCCAGCCTGCTTTTCCCAGGACGAATTTGGTTATAAAAAGATCAGTCGCCACTTTAATACCAGCGTTAAACATAGGATTACTGTTGTCGGGCCGTGCCATTTTACCAAGCGCGCCAACTGCCTTTTTAAATGGGTTGAATTCATGCTTAAGGCCATCCCAGTCGTCCTTCATTCGTTGTTTCTGAACAACTGCAAGGTTTTGAAGCCTTTCTCTCTCCGCACAAAGATCACTGTAGGTTTTGATTATTTGGCTCATAAAGCTTATTGATTAACTTGTTCCGAATCAAGGGAAATACGATCGACTTCCTCATGGCAACCACGATGATAATAATTAGCAGGAAGAATGCGGCCACTAACAGGTAACCGAGAGCATAACTATCGAGTAACTGTCCAAGCCACATGGCGAGTGCAATTCCCAAAAAAAGGAGAACAAATGTTCCCAGGAATGCAATAACTATTGATGCTAATGTAGAGGCTGCAATACCTGTCGCTTTGTCGGCAGCATTCAACAAGGCGAGTTTGTAGTTCGTTTGCACGTAGTCACTCACACTGTCGGTCAGGTTGCCCGCTTTGGTTTTAAGATCGCTCATTATGTCCGCGTATTTAATATGTGAAAAAAAGCAGGTATTAACCTGCTTTTGTTAACTCAGGTTTTCCCTTACGCTGTTGAACCTGTCTTCTGCCTGGCCGGCAAGATCTCTTGCTTTTTTCGAAGCTTTATTGGTGAGATTGCCGAGTTCAGATTTGCCTTCTGCAAACAGGTCGGCCAACTGGCAAGCCCAATCATTAGCAGCATCCTTAACACGTTGGCGGATGTCGCTACCTTTTTCCGGAGCCAGTAACATGCCTATGATTGCGCCTGCAGCCGCAGCACCTACTATACCCAGAATTACTTTTGTTGATGAGTTCATAATATTTGATTTAAATGAATGATCGTGTGTTAATAGCATCGATGCAACTAAAGGCTTAAATATTATGCCGAAAGGACCGGATTAGATGGGGGGATTTTCTAAGCAAATATAGTAAGTTGGTGTGTATTATATTCTACAACACAGCCATTTAGCCACTGGTAAGAAATTTTCTATATTTATGACTATCTATGTCGCAAAAAAAGAAAGTGCTGATTATTGACGACGAGGTCGATTTGTGCCTGCTGCTTAAAACCTATTTGAACCGGAGGAACTACGAAGTTTATTACTCCCATACCCTGAAAGAGGGAATGAACCAGTTCAAACAGGTTGTGCCGGACATTCTTTTCCTCGACAACAACCTGCCTGATGGAGTAGGGTGGGAGAAGGCCGCCAGTCTTTTGGAGCAATATCCCGGGCTCCAGGTGCACCTGATCAGCGCCTATCAGCCAAATACCCCCGAAAAAATCACTTCTTCCTTCAAAGTTTGGGAAAAACCCCTCACCCTCAAGGATCTTGACAATTATATGACTCAAACCTGAGTTTCAGGTATTAACATTCTGCAAGCATTTCCTCGACAGAACTGGTCAACGTTATAAGGTGAAACCTGTTATATTTGCAGGAAACAAACCAAAATGAACTTGTATACACCTGCCACTTGTTGTTGTTGTTGCCGATCGGTATGGCGGTAGGGTGTGCAGGTGGAACATCCTCGATTATATAACGCTATCAAACTGAATACTCCACAAACGTGGAGTTTTTTATTTTTAAGATGATGCGAGCTGATACAACGCAAACGAATTTACTGGCAGCCCGGATTAAGGAAATTGGAAAGCAGGTGGGTAATACACCGGTTCATCAGCTAGACCCTCGTCTTTACAACAAGCCACGGGTGAAGATCTTCGCGAAACAGGAATGGTTGCAGATTGGCGGTAGCGTGAAAGCAAGAGCTGCATACTCCATCATCAAGAAGGCTATCGAAAATGGCCAGCTTTCCGAAAAAACGATCCTGGTCGACGCCACCAGTGGCAACACCGGTATTGCTTATGCATCTATCGCGCGCGAATTGGGCATACGCGTAAGTCTCTGTCTTCCCGAGAATGCGTCGAAGGAGAGAAAAGAAATCCTTACTGACCTCGGTGTGATTATCATTTATACTTCACCACTTGAAGGGACAGACGGCTCGCAGGTGAGAGCAAGAGAACTGGTGGAAGAGAACCCTGAAGCATACTTCTATGCCGACCAATACAAGAACGAAAACAACTGGAAAGCCCATTATTACACTACGGCCCCCGAAATTCTTAAGCAGGTGCCCGATATCACCCATTTCGTTGCCGGCATGGGTACAACCGGCACCTTCGTTGGAACAGGCCGCAGACTGAGAGAATTGAAGCCCGAAGTTCGCCTGATCGCTTTTCAACCCGACAGTGCGCTTCATGGCCTGGAAGGCTGGAAACACCTGGAAACAGCCGTTGTCCCGCGGATTTACGACCCGTCTGTGGCTGATGAAATCATCGAGGTAACCACCGAAGAGGCTTACGAAATGATCGTTCGTGTTCATAAGGTGGAAGGTCTCCTTTTAAGCCCTTCTTCAGCCGCCAACATAGCGGGTGCTATTAAGGTTGCTGAGAAAATAGAAGAGGGAGTTATCGTCACTGTTCTTCCCGACAACGCAGACAAATATTCAGAGGTTATCAAAAAACTAATAAAATCATGATCAGGTTCGAACCGGAAGCTGAAAAGGTTATGTTCGACGATGCAAGAGGAGCCTTCCCTGATGAGTGTTGCGGCTTTATGTATGGAAAGCAGGAAGGCGACACACGCATTATCATACAAGCATTGCCAATAGATAATGCGGCTACCGAAAACCGCAAGCGCCGTTTTGTGATATCGCCGAAGGATTACATGAAAGGAGAACAATATGCTTTGGAAAATGATGTAGAACTCCTCGGGATCTATC
>JAFAGE010000355.1 GCA_023423015.1 Bacteroidota bacterium | reverse complement strand
TTTAAGCTTTCGAACTTTGGGATCATTTGATTCCGGAGTAACCAGCTCAGCTTCTTTTTCTTTACCCTCGTCGCCACACGACACTAACGAAACTGAGGAAACAAGAAGCAGCATTTTCAGCAGTGCAAAGCAATAACGCATAGATATTTTGGTTAGCGATTAGTCGGAAATATAAGTATAAGGTTCAAATTTACCTGCCTGTGCTGGAATTTATTCTTCCACTTTTGCCGGGGCGGGTTTTGCCTGCCTGATGCGGTAGTTGAACGTTAGATTTACCTGCCTGCGCCGATACTGGCTTTCGCTATCGGTGTAAAAGTTCGGACCGGAAGAAATAGTTCTCATCCAGCGGGAATTGAATATATCAAGTACGCTCAGGTTGATAGTGCCCCGGTTACGAAACACATCTTTACTTGCAGAGAAATCGGCAAAATACAGCGATTTCTGCCTGCCCTGCACGGTATTTCGTGGTGCTTCATAATTAAGCCGTAGTTGCAGGTCGAAGTGATTGGCGAAGCTGAAGCGTGATGTCTGCCGCGCAAACCAGCTGGTAGCTTTGGTTTCGTAAGTCTTTACAATATTGGTTCCGTCTATTCTTGAATGAAACAGGTTGAAGTTGAAATCAATTTTCCACCACGTAAATGGGGAATAATTGGTGATGAATTCTGCACCAAAGGCACGCTCAAAGTTCAAGTTCTGGGGAATTGTGGTTGAATTTCCAGCATCGTCTACCGTGCGGATACCTTGTATTTTTCCATTGGTATTTCGAACGTAAACGGCAGAGGAAAATGTTCCGCCATCGAATTCTTTCAGGTGCCCGAATTCAACTACATCGCTGAACTCCGGGTCGAGATCGGGGTTACCTGCAAAATAGTTCCGGTTATCGGAGAAGGTGAAGAACGGGCTTTGGTCGTTGTAAAAAGGACGACGCACCCTCCGGCTGTAACTGAGTTGCAGTGAATTTTCGTTTTCAAGTTCCAGGCTCACGTGAGCACTTGGAAACAGGTTCATGTAATTACGGGGATTTACCTCGTTCGTTTTTTCAAGTGTAGTAGTTACATCGGTCCACTCCGCACGAACCCCGGCCTGGTATGAAAAACGCTTCACTTTGTTGGCCAGGATGCCATATACGGCGTGAATGTTTTCATCATAAAAAAATACGTTGTCGAAATTCGGAAGGGGAATAAAACTTCCCATTGAATCCTGCTCCGATACAACATAGTCGTTAGTCATTTTTCTTATGCTGGAACGAAGACCTGTTTCGAACTTGCCACCTTTGCCAATTGGCTTTGTATAGTCGAGTTGCAGCAGGAACTGCTTTTCCGATTCATCGTTCAGCGAATTCTGTATCAGGCCTGCAGGATTCGCAGGTTGCCCATCGGGTTTATAAAAACGTTGGGTAAACAATTGATTCGAACTTTCCCAATTGTCGAGAAATTTTGCTTCAGCCACCAGCTCGTGATTCTCTTCGTTGAATGTCCTTTTATAAACGAGCGAATACTCCGAGTTCGGCTCATCCTCCGTTTCATCCTGTCTTCGTGTACTTATGCGGGTGAGATTGTTTGTGTTAAACAGGTAGTCTTCGTAGCGGATGTTCATCACTCTTTCTGCGTCGCTTCTCCTGAAAAGATATGAGCCGGTGAGTACAGATCTTTCCGTGAAGAAGAAGTCAATACCTCCGCGAATATTATTATTCAGGCCTTTTAACAACAGGTCATTTTCCTGTTTAAGGATCGAAAGCGAATCGCCGCTATACACTTCCTGGTAGATGTTACTCCTTCCGGGACTTTCACGGTAGGCAAGACTGTAGTTAATGAAGAAGTTTACCCTGCGGTGCCGGTAGTTGAGATTTGCTGCTGCACCGAAATTATCCGGATTACCGGCAGTAACTTCAAGCGAACCATTGAAGCCCTGCTTTTTTTCTTTTTTAAGGATGATGTTAAGTATGCCGGCATTTCCTTCTGCTTCGTAGCGGGCCGACGGATTGGTGATGATTTCTATCCGTTCAATCATGCTTGCCTGCAACTGCTGCAATCCGCTACCACCTTTAAAACTGACAAGTCCGGAAGGTTTGCCATCGATGAGGATGCGAACATTGTCGCTACCGCGCAATTTCACCTGTCCTTCCGGATCAACTGAAACAGAAGGAACGTTCGAGAGCACATCGAGCGCCGAGCCACCTGCGTTCGCCAGGTCCTGGCCCACATTGAATACTTTTTTGTCAAGAGACAATTTCATGCTGCTTTTCTCGGCTTGCACGATCACTTCTTCGAGTTCGGCAGTAAGACCGGTGAGCTGGATGTCGCCAAGGTTAACAGCTTCTTTCTGTAACTGCACAGTAGCTGATGAGTAAGGATGATATCCTGTGAAGCTGAGTTCGAGATAGTATTTGCCGGCGGCGAGTAACACGCTGAAGGTTCCATTCTCTTCAGAAACGAATTCTGTAACCAGCTGCCGCGAAGGAGAGGAGAACACCTGGATAGTTGCTGAAGGAAGTGGAACATTGGAACTGGAGTCAACTACACGTCCGGAAATTTTTATCCTGGGTACTTCCTGTGCATCTGCATTTGCAAAAGTAAAAACCAATGCTACGATCATCACCATGCGGAAAGCAACACGTATCGGGTTTAGATTCACATTCATCCTGAAAAGTTAAGGCTCACCAATCCGCGCAAATTAGACCAGATTGGCCACAAAAACTACTAAAATGGCTAACTTGTATGATGCTCAGAAAAAGCACGATCACGCTGTTGAGAATTCCTTTTTCGTTTTTTCTGATGCCGGTGTACTTCTTCGCGCTCAGCCAGGTGCAGTCGATTCATCCTCTAAGGGCATTGCTGGTTTTTATTATCATTCATTTTATCATGTATCCTGCAAGCAACGGGTACAACAGCTACATGGATGCTGATGAAGAAAGTATCGGGATGCTGGAAAAGCCTCCTAAGCCCACGAAAGAACTATTCTGGGTAACTGCTGCACTCGATACGCTTGCGGTGTTGGCCTCATTCCTGGTGAGCACGCTTTTTGCCGCATGTATTATCGCGAACATCCTGGCATCACGGGCCTATAGTTACAGGGGTATAAGGCTGAAGAAATATCCCTATACCGGATTTATCACTGTGGTACTCTTCCAGGGCGCGCTGACTTATTTTATGGTGTACAACGGAAGTTCAAAAGAAACCGCGGTATTCCCCTGGCAGGGAATGCTGATCAGCAGCCTGCTGTTTGGCGGATTTTATCCACTGACGCAGATATACCAGCATGAGCAGGATCTGCGTAATGGCGTAGTTACCATCAGTCGTAAGCTTGGCGTTCACGGAACTTTCGCTTTCAGTGGCATCATGTATGTATTGGCAGAGTTCATGTTGTTTTGGTATTTCTCGCAGGGCAACCAGTTGGATCATTTTTACGTACTACAACTATTCTTCATCCCGGTTGTTGTATACTTCGTGCATTGGTGGAGAAAAGTGATGCAGAACCCTGGAAACGCAAATTTCCGCTATTCGCTGCGGATGAATTGCATCGCTGCTGCCTCCACGAACATGGGATTTATTTTATTATACCTGATTAATCATCCCGTCTTTTGAGCAGAATACTATCCATCGGAACAGCAGTGCCGCCTTACCGTCACAAACAGCAGGAGATTCTGCAGTTTATGTTGAATGCCTATCAGCCTGAAGCCGGCGACAGGCGTAAAATCGCGCTGTTGTATGAGCGATCCGGGATTGATTGCCGCTACAGTGTGATTCCCGATTATTCGTCACCTGTAACAGAAAGACTATTTTATAGCCAGCGGCCCGACCTCGAACCATTCCCCGACCTGGAAAAGAGATTACAACTATATCATCAATGGGCGACACGGTTAAGCGTTGACGCAATCAGAGACTGTTTACCACCCGGTATCGGAACGAAAGAAATAACAACGCTCATCACGGTTAGTTGCACCGGTATGTCAGCTCCCGGTCTCGACATCAGCGTGATGCAGGAACTGGAATTATCTCCGAACATTCACCGTAGTTCGGTCAACTTTATGGGATGTTATGCAGCCATTCATGCATTGCGTATGGCCGACCACATCTGCAAAGCAGATCCGCGGGAAAAGGTTTTGATTGTTTGCACCGAACTCTGCACCATACATTTCCAGAAAGATTGTGCAATGGATAGCATTGCTTCAGGGTTGCTTTTTGGCGATGGTGCAGCAGCAGTATTAGTTGTCGGTAGCGACTACAGCCATGAAGGTTATGTAATGCGGAACTTTTTCTCGGAAGTAGCATTGCACGGCCGTGGTGACATGGCATGGCACCTCTCGTCGAAAGGATTCCTGATGCATCTCAGCGCATATATCCCGCAATTGTTGCAATCCGGCATAAACAACTTGCTAAACAATGCAATGAAGACAGGTGGCCATAAACGGGAAGAAATCACCGCATGGGCCATTCACCCGGGGGGGAAGAAAATTCTGGATAGCATCAGAACAGAACTGGGACTCGGAAACGAAGAACTTTCTGCTTCGTACAACGTGCTGAAAAACTTTGGCAACATGTCGTCGCCAACAATTCTGTTTGTATTGAAGGATCTGCTGTCGGGAATAACTCCTGGAAATAACAAAATTTTCACCGCAGCTTTTGGTCCCGGGCTTACGATGGAAACCCTCATTCTCGAAGCATGAACCATTTTGAGCAGCGTTCAACAGCAAGCGAACTGATCGATGAGCCGGGTATACCTTTCGGCGATTGGGAAACCTGCCTGGAAGAACTGGATGTAATCAATACCTGGCTTGGCGGACATGCTATTACCGTTGAAGGTGTGAAACATCTCTACCTGAACAAAAACCAGCCGATCACAATTGCAGAAACAGGATGCGGTGGCGGCGATAACCTCAAAGCGATTTACAGAAAATTCCGAAATGCGGATTTACGATTTATTGGCATTGATCTCAACCAGGCCTGCATCAATTACGCGGTACGAAACTGCAAAGAGATTCCCGGTGCAACATTTATTTGTTCCGACTACCGAAAGGTTGACTTTGGTACATCAAAACCCGACATCATTTTCAATTCATTGTTTTGTCATCATTTTTCAAACGATGATCTGGTTAACATGATGAGATGGATGAAAGACAACAGCCGCCTTGGGTTTTTTATTAATGATCTGCACCGTCATCCGCTTGCATGCACTTCGATCAGATTACTGACCCGGCTTTTTTCAAAATCATACCTGGTAAAAAATGATGCCCCGATTTCGGTGATGCGGGGATTTGTGAAAAGTGATTGGCAAAGTATTATGGATGCGGCGGGATTAAAGAATTATTCTATTGGATGGAGGTGGGCATTCCGGCATCTTGTATTGTATTCACATGAATAACGCAGCAACATACGATGTTGCCATCGCAGGGGGTGGATTAGCTGGTTTGTGCGCCGCTATTTTACTTGCTCAACAGGGGCGCAAGGTTATACTGTTTGAAAAAGAGCGTTACCCGTTTCATAAAGTATGCGGAGAGTACATTAGTCTTGAATCCTATTCACTCCTTCAATCGATAGGTTTTGATCCCGGCCCGAAAGATGTGCCGATTATCAAAAAGTTGTTCCTGTCTTCGCCTTCCGGAACACATCTTACCCATGATCTGCCTCTCGGAGGTTTCGGCATTTCACGATATTCACTTGACGCTGAACTGGCAGATATTGCGGAAGCAGCAGGTGTGCGCCTGATGCAGGAAACAAGGGTAGATGAAATTGAAAGACAGGAAGACGGATTTTTATCGAAGACTTCAGCAGGCGAATTTCGAAGTAAACTGGTTTGTTGTGCCTTCGGTAAACGTTCGAATCTTGACGTTAAATGGAAGCGGGCTTTTACGCAGGTGAAACCCAATGCTATCAATAATTTCATCGGTGTAAAATATCATGCACAAGTCGAAACCGCACACGATGTAATAGAGCTCCACAATTTTCACGACGGTTATTGCGGATTGTCGCCCATTGAATCCGGGAATAGTTGTATTTGTTATCTCACAACGGCGCAGAACCTAAAGATCAGCAACAACAACATCAAGCAGATGGAGGAAGGAATACTGTATCGCAACCCTCACATCAAAAAGCTGTTTGCCGGAGCGAAGCTGTTATACGACAAACCTTTGACGATTTCCCAGGTAAGCTTCGACAATAAACAACGCCATGAAAACGGTATGTTATTCCTCGGCGATGCAGCTTCCATGATTGCCCCGCTTTGCGGAAACGGAATGAGTATGGCTTTGCACAGCGGTCGCATAGCATCGGAGTGTATGCAGCAGTTTTTCGAGGGCAGAATTTCCTTAGACGCTCTCGGGCAAAGTTATTCTGCTGCCTGGAGCAAAACATTTGGAAGCCGCATGAAAGCCGGCCGCATCATACAACGAATTTTCGGAAGCGAGTGGCTTTCGAACACTGCTATTGGCATAACAAAAGTTTGGCCCGGCTTGCTGACCAGCATCATCCGGCAAACGCATGGCAAACCCGCTACAGGTCTGAATATGGCAAGGCAGTGAGGTAGTAACTGTCGATATGTGAAACAGTATTATCGTATTGTTTGTCGGTCAACAGTTTTTTCCATGCAGGATCATTCCCGAAAGCTTTCCAATGTTCGTTTCTGGATTCAAGATTGTCGAAACTGATCATGTAAATCAGGTTTGGCATAGACCTTCCTGCAAGTACTTCACTATAAAAAATGGCATTGAAGCCAAGACGGTCGAATATACCAATTTCGTCTCCTGTATTAAACATTTTCACTTTGCTGCGATAAAGTTTTTCAGTGGCAGATTCGTAGCTCCGGAGTTCATAAATGCGTTCTTCAGGATCACCTTTAAGGCCCGACTTACGCGCCTGTGGCATGCCCGGAAAAGCCTTGAGGATTGTTTTTTCAATACGCAGGTATGGAGAATTGTTGTGCGCCGCATTTATATAGTCGGAGCCGGCAGACTGATAAGCATTATCTTTTTCGAGCATACCATCAAGTTTGTCGATCATGTCTAATGACCGGAATGGGATCAGCACCACGAATTTTTTAATCGTAGCTGTGTCGTGTTTCGACGATTTAAATACACCTACCTTCTGAATATTTGCCCGATGCAGCGCCGGCACAAGCGCATTTTTAAGATAATTGTCAAGCCTTTGTTCAGAACTGTCGCCCAGGTAGTGGTACGTTCTGAGC
>JAFAGE010000342.1 GCA_023423015.1 Bacteroidota bacterium | reverse complement strand
TTTTACGCCTAACAGGCTTGAAGCTATGAAACGCGTAGCCATCAGCTTCATTGACAAACGGCCTACGGACAGAATCGGCCTCGTAATATTTGCGGGAGAAAGTTTTACATCGGCACCCATCACCATGGACCGAAATACACTTCGCACCCAGATCATCAACGCACAAACCGGCTACCTCGCAGATGGAACCGCCATCGGTGACGGGCTAGCTACAAGCGTAGAAAGATTGAAGGATAGCAAAGCAAAATCCCGGATCGTTATCCTTCTGACTGACGGGGAAAACCAGGGCGGGCTCCTGGATCCGACTGCAGCAAAGGAAATAGCAAAAGCTATCGGTATTAAGGTGTACACCATCGGCATGGCAACAGAAGGTTTTGCCGCTGCTCCTATGCAGTCGGAAGATGGACAGGTAACAATGCGAAAGCAGAAGGTGAATATCAACGAAGAACTGATGCGGGAGATCGCTGCTGAAACGGGTGGATTGTATTTTCGCGCTCGCGACAATGCAAGCCTCGAACAGATTTATTCTGAAATCGACAAACTGGAAAAGTCAAAAGTCGAAATCACAGCGTTGAAAAGATTCAGTGAAAAGTTTTTTCCTTTTGCATTGGCTGGCGCATTGTTTCTGCTTCTCGAAATCATATTGCGGTACACCGTATTTAAAAAGTTTCCATGATGAAGGCTTTGGTATATAAATCGACCGGATCATGGTACATCGTAAAAGCTGAAGATGGTACCGTTTACAATGCCCGTATAAAAGGTGTGCTGAAGATTGATGGAATAACTTCAACGAATCCCGTAGCTGTGGGCGATGACGTGTTGCTGGAACCGGAATCGGATACCGAAAATTCTGCAATGATCACCGAGATCCTCCCGCGACGAAATTATGTAACACGACAGTCGCCATCGCACAAGATGCAACATCATATTATTGCAGCGAACCTGGACCAGTCAATAATATTTGCGACTCTGAGAGATCCCCGTACTTCGCAGGGATTTATTGACCGGTTCCTGGTTACCTGCGAAGCATACCACGTTCCTGCAATAGTTGTATTCAACAAACTCGACATTTACCGGAACAAGGAGTCTGCAAAATTTGAAGAGTTGAAGGAAGTGTATGAACACATCGGTTACAAGGTATTTGGAATAAGTGTTGCGAAAGAGGAAGGAATTGAAGAGTTAAAATCTCAACTGCACGATAAAACTACTTTGATGAGCGGGCATTCAGGTGTTGGGAAATCATCGTTCATCAATGCAATTTTTCCGTCGTTCCGCCTGAAAACAAAGGATGTAAGCGGATGGAGCGGCAAGGGGATGCACACCACTACATTTGCTGAAATGTACGACCTTCCCGGGGGTGGAAGAATAATAGATACGCCGGGCATGAGAGAGTTTGGTATTGTGAATATCAGCCGCCAGGAACTCTCGCATTATTTTCCCGAAATGCGGAAACTGATCCAGGATTGCCACTTCAACGATTGTCTGCATGTGAACGAACCAGGCTGTGCAGTTAAGGCTGCTGTAGAAGCTGGGAGCATACATGTGGAAAGGTATGTCAGCTATTACAACATTCTCGAAAGCATAAGCTCGTGAAGCATTTGCTTCAATGCTGATATTTTATGAAAGTGCGCGTTTGGTAGAATTCACCATCAGCTTCGATTCAAGATATCTTGCCACTTCTACAACAGCATCATTGTCTTTACGGGGGGCTTCCCGGAACCGCCGTGGGTAAATGGAAATACCTGTATAGATATTATAATGCAGGGTGAGAATATGGTTTTTGAAAACGAAATCCCAGGTAAGGGTGTCGAAATCATCTTCCTTGTTCGTGAATTTTATAGCGAGGCCGTCGGAGAGAAGGTTTGCAACCTGGTAAAAGCGTTTAAGACCGCAATCGTCGTCTATAATGGCTTCGGTACAGCCAAAGTTGGTACGTAGAGTAAGACTCATATTGTAACGGATTTGTTTTAGGGCTTACGACTTAAACTTCTTTGCTTTCGGTGCCTTTTCTCCGCTCAGAATCCGCTCTGCACCAAAGGATTTACCATTAGCGGGACATCCATATTTGGGTCCGAAAGCACTATTCCACACCCGGCACGACGATCCGGAAAATACGATCATCAGGCAGGTAGTTACAACTAGTATTTTTCGGGGTACTCGCATAATAGTAATTTCTGCAACTATCAACGTATTTAAAACTAATATTATTATGCGGCAATTGCAATACCCCCAGGTACAAACTATTGACGGAACCAGCCTGCGTATTTCACGTAATTGTTTGCAATTCTGTCAATTTCGCCGCTGATCAGCTCCTGTGAAATATCCTTAACTTTTTTTGCAGGCACGCCTGCATAAATACTTCCCGCTTCCACCCTGGTATTTTCCAATACAACTGCCCCGGCAGCAATTATTGAGTTCGAGCCGATCTCAGCATTATCCATTACAATGGCTCCCATACCAATCAAAACGTTGTCGGCAATAGTGCATCCGTGAACGATGGCATTGTGGCCGATGGACACATTATTTCCGATCAGTGTTTTAGAACGTTGGTACGTGCAATGTATAACTGCTCCGTCCTGCACATTTACTTTATTGCCCATACGGATGCTATTAACGTCGCCACGAATTACGCTGTTAAACCAAAAGCTGCAATCGTCGCCGGTAATTACATCGCCGACAATGGTTGCATTTGGAGCGATATAACAATTATTTCCGAATTGGGGAGATAAGCCTTCTACGGGTAAAATCACTGGCATGGAATATTTTTTAACTTGTTGCCAAATAGCAGCACAAGTTATGGATAGCAAGAGATTATTTCTTCAGCATGTGGCGCAGACTTCTCCATCTCCGCTTGCTATTGAAGTGGACCGCGCTGAGGGCGCGGTGATATGGGATAAAGAAGGGAAAAAATTTATTGACCTTATAGCCGGTATCAGTGTATGTAATATTGGCCATCGGCACCCCGCGGTTGTGCGTGCCATTAAGAAACAGGCCGACCGCTATCTGCATGTGTTGGTTTATGGTGAAATGGTGGAATCACCACAGGTGCAGTATGCGAAGATGCTGGCCGATCACCTGCCTGCATCTCTGAATGCAATATATTTCACCAATTCGGGTGCAGAAGCCGTGGAGGGTGCTATGAAGCTGGCAAAAAGATTCACCGGGCGCACAAAAATTATTTCATTCAGGCAGAGCTACCACGGATCCACACAGGGTGCATTAAGCATTATGGGGGATGAATATTGGCGTAACGCCTTCCGGCCTCTATTACCAGCCATCGATCATTTTACTTACAACTCAGCAGAATCTATAGAAGCAGTTGATGAAAAAACCGCCTGCGTGATTCTTGAAACCGTTCAGGCCGAGCGCGGAGTTTATGCACCGCAGAAGGAATGGCTCAAAGCCTTGTACAACAAGTGCAGAAACACCGGAACTTTGCTGGTGCTCGACGAGATTCAAACGGGTTTTGGCCGTACAGGAACATTATGGGGGTTCCAGCAATTTGACGTGGTGCCCGACATATTATTATTGGGTAAGGCGCTCGGCGGAGGTATGCCCCTGGGTGCATTTATTGCTTCCAAACGTATAATGGATCATCTAACAAATGATCCCGTGCTTGGACATATTACCACGTTCGGTGGTCACCCGGTTTGTTGCGCTGCCGGACTTGCAGCTTTCAAAGTGCTGCTCGACGGGAAATACATCGACAAGGTTAAGAAACGGGAGAGGCTATTCCTTGAATTACTTCTTGTGCCGGGAGTAAAGGAAATACGCGCCACCGGCTTGCTGATTGCCGTTGAATTTGATAACGAACCTGTTGCCAAAAAGGTAATTGACTATTGTATTGCGAATGGCGTACTTACCGATTGGTTTTTATTTGCCCCGCAATGTATGCGGATCGCCCCTCCACTTACCATCCGCCGCAGGGAAATAGAAGCTGCATGCGAGGTGATCCGCCGTGGAATTGCCCTTCATAACCCCGTGTAAACACTCATCATAATCATTTTGTACTCGGCGCTTTTTCGCCTAATTTGATTGTTTAACATTAACAACAATGTATATCAGAAACTCTGCTATCACGTTACTACTCCTGATGGTATGCGTTGCAGCTTCCGCCTTCCCTCCGGCGGATTTTTTTATTTATGGCGACACATCTAAAAAAGATACCAGCAGGTTTACCATTTACAAAGACCTTCCGTTAAAACCGGAAAGAAAAATAACATTTACAACCTCGGAAGGTACCTGGATGTCGCTCGACGTTCATCCGGATGGTAAAACCATTGTCTTCGACATGATGGGCGATTTGTTCACTATTCCAATTACTGGCGGAAAGGCCACCCGTGTTACCAAAGGGCTGGCTTTTGATGCACATCCCCGCTATAGCCCCGATGGAAAGAAAATTCTTTTTACATCTGATCGCAGCGGCTCCGATAACCTCTGGTATATTGACCTGGAAAAGAAAGACACAGTCCAGGTAACCAAAGAGCGCGACCAGAACTTTCCATCAGCTGCCTGGATGCCTGATGGCAATTTTATTATTACGGCACGCGGAAGATTGGATATGAAATTGTGGATGCTGCATAAGGATGCGGGTTCGGGTGTGCAGCTGATTGATCGTCCGATGCAGAAAACCATTGATCCCGCAGTAAGCGCCGATGGGCGTTACATTTATTTTTCACAACGCAATGGATTCTGGAATTATAATGCGCAGTTTCCGCAATACAGCATAGGTGTTTATGATCGCGAAGATGGAAAAACAAAGACGATCGCAACACGATATGGTTCAGCATTCACACCTGTGCTTTCAAAAGATGGCAAATGGCTCGCCTATGGTTCACGCTTTGAAGATAAGACGGGTCTTGTGCTTCGGAACCTTGAGTCGGGTGACGAACGCTGGCTCGCATACCCTGTTCAGCGCGACGACCAGGAATCGATAGCCACAATGGGTGTATTGCCAGGTATGTGCTTTACTCCTGATGGAAAATCCCTGGTGACTTCCTATGGTGGCAGAATATTCAAATTACCTGTTGACTCTGGTAAGCCCCAGGAAATTACATTCTCGTGCGACGTTGAACTTGAACTTGGACCGCGCCTGGATTTTAAATACCCCGTAAAAGATACTACACATGCACTGGCTCAGCAGATACGTGACGCAGTGCCTTCACCCGACGGGAAAAAACTTGCGTTCACCGCACTCAACCGCCTGTATGTAATGGATTATCCAAACGGAACTCCAAAGCGTCTGACGAATAACGATTTCACCGAAGCACAACCTGCGTGGTCGCCAGATGGTAATAGCCTGGCATTTGTAACCTGGACGCCTACCGGAGGAGATTTGTACCGGATAAACCTCAATACGAAAGGAAAAGCAGTTCCGCAAAAGTTATCGACAGCTCCCGGGTTTTATTTAACTCCCGTATGGAATCCGAAGGGCGACAGAATTGTTTTTGTGCAGGGTAAGGTGCGTCATTTCAGATCGGCAGTAGGTTTCGAAACCAACAGCGCAGAATACCAGCTTTCGTGGGTACCGTCGAATGGCGGCGACATTACAGTAATCGATCATGCAAAATCGAGAGCAAATCCGCATTTCATTAAAGGTGATAACCGCATTTACCTCAACGAAAACAACAATCTTATTTCCATTCAGTGGGATGGTTCGGACCAGAAAACACATGCCACTATCACTGGAATAACTACGTTCGGCATCAGCACACCTCACGACAGCAGGTTTGACCATTACTGTATGCTGTCGGAAAAATATGCCGCAGAAATGGAGCTGCAGGTTCCATCGCCTGCAAATCAGGTTACATTGGCGCCAGATGGTTCAAGAGCCATTGCGCAGGTGAACAACGACATTTACGTAATTGTAATACCACGAACTGGTAAGCCTGCAACAATATCGCTTGCAGACCCCAACTCTGCTTCTTTTCCTGCGAGAAAGCTGACAGAAATTGGTGGAGAGTTCGCTTCATGGGAAGCGAACGGTAAAAAGGTTCACTGGTCGCTTGGTAATTCACATTTTGTGTACGACGTAGATAGTGCGCAGGCATTTGACGACAGCCTTCGGATAGCAAAACGCGATGAAGAACGCAGGAAGGCAGATTCGCTTGCCAATGCGCCCAAAGATAGTGCGGTTAAAAAAGTAGTATCGAATTTGCAACCCACAATTGTTGCCGCTTCTGATACGCTTTCGCCAACTGCGGACTCTCTTCTGAAAAGACAGGATTCCATTCCTGAAAAGCTGGCGTACAAATCGGAAGAGACACAAATAAAAATCTATTTCGAACGCGATCTTCCACAATCGTCGGTTTTACTAACAGGTGCGCGCATCATCACCATGAAAGGCGAAGAGG
>JAFAGE010000327.1 GCA_023423015.1 Bacteroidota bacterium | reverse complement strand
CACAAGCACAAATGCGGTATTGAAAGCAGCGGCGTCTTTCTTCGCGAAAATGTTTTCTTCAAGCCACCGGAAAGTTTCGGGAGAAACCCGTTCCCTCAACACATTACCAAGTGTTTTAAGCAAATCTTCAAAGCGATATGTGTACATATCTGTCAATTATTCCCATGTGGATTAAGCGAAATAACACAAAAAGTGATGGACTAACATCACGTATTCTGCTGAAGGATTCTCAGTAAAGAATTTTTATCGATCATGCCGGCATGCCTCCACACGGGCACTCCATTTTTGAAAACCATGAAGGTTGGTACGGCCTGAACCTGGTAGGCATTAGCTGCCTGAACGTTCTTATCAATATTAATCTTGATGACTTTACCCTTTCCTTCAATCGCTTTTGCCACTTCGGAAATAACTGGCGCCATCGCTTTACATGGCCCGCACCAGTCAGCATAAAAGTCAACGAGAAGCGGTTTATCCGACTTAATAAGTTCGCTAAATGGAACCATCGCAGTACTTTTTTCTGTCAAATCCTTTCCAGATCAAATTTACTGAAAACGAATCAGAGCTTGCGGAATCGATTTTTGCAATAACAATTTCAAACAGGTGAGATGGCGAACAAGGTAAATGGTGCAGATTTAAAAAAGGCCGGATACAAGGAAGGAAAAATCCTTGGCCTCGCTTTAAAGACGGCTGAAGATATAAAAGGGATAAGTAAAAAGGAAAAGCTTGCGTTGTTGAAGAAAGTTCGCGATTATCCGGAAATGTTTATGGATGATCAAATTGTTGAGCCGCTGGCCCGGGCGATAGTAGACGAAGCAAATGCGCCGCGGCTGGAACCCATTTCCCTGAAAGCCCCGAATCAACCATATACCGTTTTTGGTGCAGGTTACATTGAAGAAGGGGCGCGCGAGCAAATGAATGTTGCCATGAGACTTCCGGTGGCTGTTGCTGGTGCATTGATGCCGGATGCTCACCAGGGCTATGGCTTGCCGATTGGAGGAGTGCTGGCAACGGAAAATGTTGTTATTCCCTATGGTGTCGGTGTCGACATAGGATGCAGGATGTCATTGACTATTTACGACATCAAAGAAAAAGACTTTGCAAAACACGAAACGTCGTTCAAACGCGAACTGATTGCGCATACAAAATTCGGTGCAGGCGAAGGGTTCAAAGGCAGTAATCGCAGCGACCATGAAGTGTTGGATAGCGTCGACTTTGGCGTGGCTCCGTTTGTGGCAGCCATGCGCGACAAAGCATGGTCGCAACTTGGAACTTCGGGCGGCGGAAATCATTTTGTAGAGTGGGGGATAGTGGAATTTGAGCACGACGATGAAACGCTGAATGTACCTGCCGGCAAGTACGTAGGACTTCTTTCTCACTCAGGCTCGCGCGGATTCGGCGCAACAATCGCTGGGCACTATACTAAATTAGCTAAGGAAATTTGCCGCCTGCCGAAGGAGGCCATGAACCTTGCATACCTCGAACTTGATTCCGATGAGGGCCAGCAGTATTGGATCGCCATGAGTCTTGCAGGTGAATACGCATCTGCCTGTCACCAGGTAATTCACAATAAACTCACACGCGCAATAAATGCAGCGCCATTGGCGCGGGTGGAAAACCATCACAATTTTGCGTGGAAAGAACAATGGCGAGGGAAAGATGTGATCGTACACCGGAAAGGCGCCACACCAGCAGGCAAAGGAACGATGGGAATCATCCCGGGAAGTATGACCGCCCCGGGTTTTGTAGTTCGCGGCCGGGGTGACGAAAGCTCAATCCAATCTGCATCGCACGGGGCTGGTCGGCTTATGAGCAGAACCAAAGCTGTTCAGACGTTCACCCGCGACCAACTCAAAAAAGCCCTTCATGAAAAAAATGTAACTCTCATTGGTGCTGGCCTGGATGAATCGCCTATGGCGTACAAAGACATTAATATGGTGATGAATGCCCAACAAGACCTGGTAGACATCGTGGCCAGGTTTCAACCCCGAATAGTTCGAATGGCTGCCGATGGAAGTAGGGAGGACTGATGGGAAGGGAGAGGGGAAATGGCAGAAGGCAGACGTGAGACGTGAGACGGCAGATGGCAGACGTGAGACGGCAATGATGGAGAGAAATTATAAAAGATGACGAAAGAGAAAATGTGAAGGCTGAAATCTGACTGTATGGGAAAAGGGGAGAGGTGCGCGCCCCGCTCCCCTTCAACTTCCCTTTACTAGTTCATCCTGGTAACGGAGCCACTACCTGCGATGTTGGTGTTAACCTGTGCATCGCCATGGTATTTAACGCCACCGCTTCCCATGATATTTATGTCGAGTTTATTGCTTGCGGTTACTTCCACATCGCCACTTCCTGCTATTTCTACTTTACTTTGTTCGCTTTTCATATCGCGTGCCCGTATATTGCCACTGCCATGAATGGTTCCCGAGAAACTTTTTGCAGAACCAGAAACTGAAATGTTTCCGCTGCCTGCAATCTGAGCATCAACAGAAGGAGCTTCGATGTCAACATCTATATTCCCGCTGCCGGAAAGATGGAGTTTTGCATGGTCGGTTGCTTTAATCGGCCCCTTACCCCTGATATTCCCTGAACCGTGAGACGAAAGTTCGTTGAAACCGGGAGCTGTGACAGTAATTCTTACATCATTTCTCGGACGAAGATTGTATCCGCGACGTGTACTGATCTTCAGATTGTCGCCATCAACTTCAGTTTCTATATATTCCATCAGGTTTTCATCTGCTTCAACAGTTACGGAATGTGTATTTCCGGTAACCACAGTAACATCGAATGAACCGTGACTTACAATTCCATCGAACGAACCTACCGAACGCTGTTCGGTATCCTGAACCCCATTGCCTCGGACCCTTTTTCCGCCTATATACCGGCAGGAGAAGAAAAGGCTGATACCAACGAGGAGTAAAAGAATGTATTTCATATACCAGTTGTTTTAGTCTAAGACTACAGGAGGACCAAATAGGTTACAGGAAAAACGCCGGACACGGAAACCTTAAGGTACAGAATCCAATCGCATGCACCCGCATACCGTGATATGAATGTAATATGAGGGGAGAACAGAAGCGAACATGAAGTGTATCGAAAAAGAACAGAATTATAGCCAGATTCGATTACAAACAATTGTTTGTCAACGCTGAATATTTCGGGCATAGTTTTAACCGGCTTTGAAGAACAACTTCTGCGATATGTTCAGAAATTTTCTTGTCACCGGCTGGCGCAACCTCGTGCGCAATAAATTTTATAGCACGCTTAACCTGGTGGGCCTCGCAATCGGACTTGCGGTGGGGATCATGATTCTGCTATGGGTACAGGACGAATTGAGTTATGATAAGTTCCATAGAAATAAGGATCGGCTATACAAAATTCACTCAATAATGGGTTCCGGAGCGGACCAACAGATATGGACCACCGCGCCTGCACCACTGGCCAACATGGCGAAAAAAGTTCCGGAAATTGAAAATGTGGTGCGCCTGATGGGTAATTGGGAAAATTCACGGTTCCAGGTGGGCACGAAAGTAATTAACGCATATCCATTGGTGCATGCTGATTCTACGTTCTTTGATGTTTTCGATTTTAAAATAGTAGCCGGGAACCAATCGAAACCATTTGCCGGAAGCCACTCTGTAGTGATAACAGAAACGGTGGCAAATAGACTTTTTGGTAACGATGATCCACTTGGGAAGATCATTGTTGCAGACAAAAATGAAAATTTTGTTGTATCTGCAGTAATCGAAGACTTTCCGCAGAATTCCAGCTTGAAATATGAAATGATTTTCCCGATGTCGCTACGTGCTGAACGTTTTGGTGGAAATGGAGATTGGAAAACGATTGATGAAGACCTGGGAAATTACGTGTACGATATATACCTCTTAATTAAACCAGGAGCGGATGCAACGGCGGCTGTTACCAAGCTTAGTAAAGTGTATGAGGAAACCCGGGACCAGCCTTCAATTGGGAAAGCGTTTGGAGCACAGCGACTTCCTGATATTCACCTGGTAGGAGCGGATGGAAATACAAGTGCAAAACAAACTGTCAACATCTTTATCCTCGTAGCAGCTTTGATTTTGCTTATTGCAAATATCAATTACGTAAACCTGAGTACAGCGCGCGCAATCCTGCGTTCGAAAGAAGTAAGCGTGCGAAAAATTATCGGGGCTGAGCGAAAGGTTTTGTTCACACAATTTCTCTTTGAATCAGCATTGCTTTTCTTGTTAAGTATTGTATTAGCAATTGGAATTATTCGATTACTGCTTCCTCTCTACAATGAAGTTTCCGGAAAACAACTTGAATTCAGTATAAGCGATTTTCGCGTGTGGATATTGTTACTGGGCACTGTTACCGCAAGTATGGCGGCGGCCAGTATTTATCCGGCAATCCTGTTATCATCCTTCAATCCAATTGATGCATTGAAAGGAAAGTTAAGTTCCCGGATCAGCAATACGTCTTTTCGCAGAGTTCTTGTAGTGACCCAGTTTGTTTTTTCTGCAGCATTGATCGCAGCAACGATGGTTGTGGGCCTCCAATTAAAATACATTCGCGAGATTGATCTTGGTTATAATAAAGAACATGTATTCAGTTTTCCTGCGAGCCAGGGCATCATGGCTCACGCTGACGCAGTTGCAGCCGAACTGTCGAAGTTGAAGGGTGTTTCGAATGTTGCTACAGGTGATGGTGTCGTAAATGTAAGCGCCACAACCGGCGACACAGATTGGGAAGGGAAAGATCCAAACAGAACGTTCCTTATACATCCAATCAGCATAGATGAAGAGTTTATCCCATTATTCAGGATGGAATTGAAAGAAGGGAAAAATTTCACAGGGTCTGTGGCCGCGGATTCAGCCAAAATAATTTTGAATGAAACCGCGGTTAAACAAGCAGGAATCAAAGACCCGATTGGCAAGCAGTTCACGCTTTGGGATGTAAAAGGAACGATCATCGGAGTTGTAAAGGATTTCAATTATGCATCGTTGAAGCAACACATTGAACCGGCAGCATTTTATTATAGACCTGCTAACTGGAGGTTCTTTATTAAGGCGACAGGACAGAATGCACAAGAGGTTATTGCCGGCGCTGAGGCTATCTGGAAGAAATATAGCGCTGATTATCCTTTTAATTATTCATTTGTAGACGACGACTACAACAACCTTTACAGAGCCGAACAGCGAACAAGTGTTCTGTTCAATGTTTTTGCAATAGTTGCGATTGCTATTTCATGCCTTGGTTTGTTCGGACTTGCGGCGTACACGGCACAGGTTAAAAGGCGTGAGGTTGGTATCAGGAAAGTGCTGGGTGCGAGCGTTCCCGACATTACAATGTTACTCGCTAAAGACTTTTTGAAACTGGTGTTGATCTCCCTGCTTATCGCTTTGCCTCTGGCGTGGTGGGCTATGAACAGCTGGCTGGAGGATTTTGCTTACCGTATCGATTTAAGCTGGTGGATATTTGCCGCAGCAGCACTTGTTGCACTTCTCATTGCTTTTGCAACTGTAAGTTTTCAAGCGCTACGGGCGGCGTTGGTGAACCCGGTAAATGTTTTGAAAGAGGAATAAAGCTAAATTCTCTATTTTTTCGCTGCTGCCGCCTGGTTTGCCTCGCGTATTTTCTTTACTTCAACAGCAGTAATTGGTGTTGAGTTATTTTTGAATCTTGTTCTTATATAGGTAAGAATGGATGCTAATTTGTAATCGTCAAGGTGCCCAAACTGTGGCATCAGTCCATTGTATTTTTTTCCTGCAACAGTTATTTCACCATCCAAACCATTCAGGAGGATATTTACCAGACGAGTTTTGTCGCCGGTTACATATTCGGAACCAGCGAGAGGTGGAAAACGGTTGTTATCACCTTTGCCATTTCCCTGGTGACAGCTTGTGCAGTAGATGTTGTAGAGCTTCCAACCTTCCTGGCTGCTGGTGACAAGTTTGCCATTTACTTCATCAGGATCTGCGATGTAAGTCTTCTTTAAAGATGCTTCCATATTCTTAAGCTGGTCGTCGCTGAAGTTCTGGCGGTCACCTTTGAACATCACCCTCCATATTTTTCCTTTATTAGACTCTGAAATGTAAAGCGAGCCATCAGGACCTTCCGCCAAACCCATGGGACGATAACGTGCATCATTTGTATTTACTACTGTATCAACGCCGGTAAATCCATCAGCAAATATTTCCCAGCTACCGGAAGGTTTTCCGTTCTTAAACGGAACAAAACAAACGACATAACCTGCCTGAGGATAAGGTGATCTGTCGGTGGAACCATGAAAAGCGACAAATGCGCCATTTCTGTAACGCTCGGGAAATTGCCTTCCCCGATAGAAATGCACATCCATCGGTGCCCAGTGTCCGGGAAAGCCCATGACTGGTTCTGTGAATTGTGCTGCTCTTCCCTGTGTTTTTCCATCTCCGCCGTAGGCTGGCGCAAGAATATTTTTCTTTTGAATGTGGTCGTAATAGGCATAAGGCCAACCGAAGTCTGCGTCTTTCGTAACCTTAATCAGCGTTTCAGACGGAAGAACTGCACCCTGCCATGCACTGTATATTTCCGGATAGAGGGTGTGAAAATTATCCATTCCATTTACGACTGCATACACGTTGCGATCATCGGGGTTCCAGGTCATTCCAACCACGCTTCGGATACCGGTTGCGAATTTCTCACCATCTTTTTTGGTAAGGTTCGTGCGGTTCGCATCGAATCTCCAGATGCCGCCATGCCATTCCAATTCGGGAGAAGGATCGAGACCCTTGCCACCGGGAATTCCTACAGGGCCGTAGAGTTTAATATCCTGCCCGGCGTCGGAAGGTCCACCAAAAGGAATGTACATATAACCGTCGTCGTCGAATGCAAGTGGTTTTGTGGTATGCCAATTCTTTACAACATCAGAATCGTCGGTAAAAACAACTTCTGTTTGCGTGCGGGGAACCAGGTTGCCATCAAGTTTAGTTTTTAATACCTGCCTTACTGTGCTGGTATAAAGATGCCCGTCGTGAATAGTGACGCCAACAGCCGAACCGCCTTCATCTTTATAGTCGCCGAAGTAAACGGTTGAATCTGCTTTTCCGTCGCCATCAAGATCACGAAGGCCAACAGTTCCACCTGAGCCTTCCATTTTATCGTTGAATGTGAGTTTAACATAGATGTCGCCATTTTCATTAACGGTGAGATGTCTTGCTCTTCCTATTGAATCGGTTACAACCAGGGCCTCAAATCCACCGGGTAGAATTAATCCGCCATTGTCAGAATCTGCCGGTGGCAATTTTATTTCACGATCAGCTGGGGTACAGGCGAAGAAGGATAACAAAAACGCAAAACAGAATACACGGATCATTTCTTGGAGTCAGTTTTGATTAGATTTTGAGATTTATATGGTTGTGCAGAAAGACCATTAAGGTCGAATACTATTTTACCGTCTATCACAGTAAGCTCTGCTTCTACTTTGGATGAACCTTTAATGGCGTTGCCCCCGGCGTCCACAAATCCAAAAGTTCCTTTCCTGATGGAGAATACACAAAGGTCGGCTTTTGAACCTTCAGAAAGGTTGCCGAGTTCCTCGTGCCGGATAGCTTTCGCCGCGTTCCAGGTTGCGGTTTTAACTACATCAGTTAACGACATACCCATGGCGAGATATTTCGACATCACATTCATCATGTCCTTCATTCCTGCATTCAGGCTGAAGCGGTGCAGATCGGTGCCGAATGTATTTGGGGGAAGACCGTTTTTCATTGCCGGGATAGCTACGCTGAACCAGAAGCCTGCGCCTCCATGGCCGAGGTCGAACAGAACTCCGCGGTTAGCAGCTTCTTTTACAAATGGACGGAGATTTCCGTTTTCGTCAACAACGGGCATGCGCTCATCAACTTTTTCAAAGGAATGCGTGATGATATCGCCACTTCGCATTTTGTTTAATTGCTGCTCGAGAGTGTATTGTGGAAGATGACATTCTACAAACAACGGCAACGTCGCTTGTTCTGCAGCCGCCAATGCACGATCAAATGGAGCCCAGTCGGATCCTTCATAATGACCGATTTTGATTCCAACGATAATATCACGGTATTTGGAGATGGCCTCAGCCGTACGCTGCGGATCCATGTCGTCCACCTCTTGTTGTTCAGGATCACCGGCCATTCCTTTTCCTTCGATATTGATCCAGGCGAATACACGAGTTTTTGACCGATCGATGATGTTTGTTTTCAGTGCATCGAAGTTTCGCCATCCTGAAGTTCCAGCGTCTACTACTGTAGTCACCCCGCTTTTGAGCGTAACATCGTCGGGCGAAATACTGTTTGTGCCATTTGCGAATTTTCCTGGTTCACTGCCTGCAAAAACATGCGTATGGATGTCGATGAAGCCGGGTGAAACGTACAAGCCTTTGACATCAACAACCTTTTTCGCATCTGAAGTTTTGATGTTGCTTTGAACCCGCGCCACTTTGCCATCTTTGATAGCAACATCCATCTTTGCATTGATGTTATTCTTCGGATCAATTACATGGCCGTTCTTCAGCAACAAATCGTATTGCTGTGCGTGCACAAACGTTACCAGCAATCCGGTGCAGGCAATTGCAAGAGTTTTACGTAGCATTTGGGAACGCATTTTTTTCATCATTTCAAATTGTTTGGATCGTAAGCAGGAGCTGCTATGCCATTGAGATCCCAAACTATTTTACCGGCGCGTATAGTGAGTTCGGCATCGAGTTTCTGTTTACCGGGATATTTGATGCCGCGGATATCGAGATAGCCGAAATTTCCTTCTTTCAATGAAAATACAGCAACGTCTGCTTCAACGCCGGGTGACAGATGTCCGAGCTCTTCTCTTCCAATTACCTTAGCCGGGTTCCAGGTTGAGCGAAGGATCACATCCTGCAGGCTCATGCCGAGTGCAAGAAATTTAGACATCACATTCTGCATGTCTTTCATGCCTCCATTCATACTTTGTGTATGCAGATCGGTGCTGATTGTATTGGGATAAAACTTTTGTTGAAAAGACGGAACTGCCTGCCTCCATGAAAATGCACCACCACCGTGGCCAACATCGAAAATGATTCCTCTTTTCTGGGCTTCGAAAATGAAGGGCTTAACCTTGCCATTTTCATCAACAACTGTTTCGCGGTTTGTTGGTCCATAAGAAAATGTATGCGTGAAGATGTCGCCCGGGCGAAGGTGTTGCATAAACAGCGACTCAATTGAATTTGGAGGCTGATGTTCTCCGAAGTCTACCATCACCGGTACTTTAGCCATCTTGCCTGCCTCAACTGCTTTGTCTACCTGTGTAAAATCGCCCCAGTAGTGCGCAGCTTTAATTCCCACGATGATTTTTGGGTAGAGCCGTGTGATCATGTTAGCAGTCATCACTGGGTTCATATCGTAAGTATCCTGCTCTTCATATCGTGAATACATTCCGGTGCCTGCGATATTCAGCAATGCAAGCACCCTGGTCTGCGATTGGTCAATGGTTTGTTTCTTGAAGTCTCTGAAATTTCTCCAACCGGCAGATCCGGCATCGACAACAGTAGTGACGCCTGAGCGAAATGTAAATGCATCTGGTTGCACGCTTGTGGGTCCGTTCGCGATGTAAGAGTCAACGTCAGTTCCATAGAATACATGTACGTGCATGTCGATGATACCCGGAGTAACATACAGGCCGGATGCATTGACTACTTTTTTGGCCTCTGAAGTTGCAATTGATGGTGCCACCTGCAGGATTTTTCCGTCGGCGATTGCCACATCCATCTTTGCATTAATGTTGTTTTTTGGATCGATCACGTGGCCGCCTTTTATCAGGATGTCGATCTTTTGTGAAAAAGTGAGAGCAGGGATTATAAGCAGTATGCCAAACAATGTTCGTGAAAGGGAAACGAGATTCATCAGTAGAAATTTTTGAGAAAGATGTGAATTTATGCATTGAATTCTAAAAGTTGCAACATGAAATTTGAATATTCTATATCTTACCACAAATAAATTTCAATGAAACGCAGAGACGTGATCAAAGGACTTTCTCTTCTTCCACTTGCCGGAGCTTCTGCTATTCCAACAGCATCGGCCGAAGGAGTTTCGGCTGTTGCAGGGGGACCATTGGCAGAGAAAAATGCTTTTCGTGCAATCGGAGTAGAGCCGATAATCAACTGTCGCGGCACTTTTACTATCATCGGGGGGTCTATTGAAAAACCGTATGTGCGTGCCGCTATGGAGGCAGCATCTACATCGTTTATTCAGTACGATGAACTTGCCGATGCGATTGGCAAAAGGCTTGCAGAGCTTACAAAAGCAGAGTGGGGCATGGTTTCTGCAGGCTGTGCAGCAGGTTTGAAACATGTAACAGCCGCATGCGTTACAGGCGGAAATCCGGAAAAGCTGATTCGCATTCCTGACCTTTCAGGATTTGAAAAAACAGAAGTTGTAATTCCGTACAACGCACGTAATCAATATGATCATGCGATCAGGAACATCGGTGTTAAACTGATTACAGTGCAAACGATTGATGAACTTGCTGCAGCTCTGAACCCGCGAACTGCGATGGTTTACCTGATGAGCTGGCAGCCTAAGGAGTTTACAATTGAGAATGTAGCAAAGTATACCAAACCTAAAAACATTCCGATCCTGGTAGATGCTGCAGCAGAAGATCTCACAGTTCCAAACGTTCATCTTCAGAAAGGAGCAGACATCGTAGCGTATAGCGGTGGTAAAGCATTATGCGGTCCGCAATGTGCAGGGTTATTGCTTGGAAGAAAAGACATCCTGATGTCGGCATGGCAGGCAAGTTCTCCGCACCATGGTCCGGGACGCGATAATAAGGTAGGTCGTGAAGAAATGATGGGTATGCTCGCCGCGGTGGAAGGATGGTTAAGTTATGATCATGATGCAAAATGGAAAAGGTGGTTGTCGTATCTCGATACGATATCCAAAGCCGTAACGAAGATTGATGGTGTTACAACAACGGTAAAGGAGCCTGAAGATCTTTCAAACCACAGTCCCGTATTGAGTGTAAGCTGGGATAGCGAAAAGCTAAATGTGACCGGTGAAGAAATTGCTGAAGAACTTGGCCGAACCAAACCCCGCATCGCAGTTGGAAGCAATGGTGTGCGCGGATATGAAAAAGGTACTACATCGGTAAACATCACTACAGGGCAAATGCAGCCTGGAGAAGATAAAGTAGTTGCACAGAGACTTGCAGAAGTATTAGGCAGAAAACGCCAGGCACGTCGGACGCAAATGAATGCGGCTTCTGTAAACCTTTCCGGTAGATGGAGTTTCAAAATCAAATACTTCAGTAGCGAAAGCACCCACATCATCAACATGGAGCAGGATGGAAATTGGATCCAGGGAACACATAAAGGCGATTTCGATACCCGCGACCTGGAAGGTACCGTTGAAGGGAATGAGGTGAGACTTCGAAGCACCACCCGCAGTCCGGGCGATTTCATTACTTATATATTTTCGGGCACTTCAGACGGAAAATTGATAAGCGGCGACATACATCTCGGTGAATACCGTACGGCAACCTTCACGGCAACCAGGTATGAATATCGGAAAAATCGGGGTCCCATCAGCGTTCCGGGCGGTCCGCCATTAGCTACCTAAGTAGAAGAACGTCCGCTGATTTATTTTAATTTGTTTGGCGTTCATGTGCGTTTTGTGATATGATTTTCTGAACTTCAGGAAACCTATCCCCGCACGACTATGCCAATGGTTTATATAGAATGCCCCGTAACTGGTAACCTGGTAGCGACCAATCATATATTGCCCGACTTACAAAAACTCGAAGAGCCTGGTAACAGGCAGGTGAAAGTGAATTGCGAATATTGTAATGGAGTTCATATCTGGAATGACGAAAATGGATTTTTCCTCGGCGGCAATCCTTTGAACGATCCCCATAGTAAGGTTCGATCAAAGGAATTCCGCCAGAAAGGGAGGAAGTAGGTCTGGGCGTCAATGCAGTAACTCCGTTCTTTATTCGGTGCGTAAACTTTTAACCGGATTAGCCAATGCTGCCTTGATTGCCTGGAAACTGATGGTAAACAGGGCGATCAAAACGGCCAGCACAGCTGCCACTGCAAAAATCCACCAACCCAGGTTGATCCGGTAGGCAAAATCTTCCAGCCAGCTATTCATGCTCCACCAGGCCAGCGGAAATGCTATCAACGCAGCAATAGCTACGAGCTTCAGGAAGTCGGCAGATAGCATTACGACAATATTGTTCACAGAAGCGCCGAGAACTTTTCTTACGCCAATTTCTTTAGTTCGTTGTTCGGCCATGAATGTGGCTAATCCGAACAAACCCAAACAGGCAATAAGCACTGCAAGTACTGCAAATACAATGGCTACTTTGCCTACGCGCTGTTCGGCTATATACATCTTGTTGAAAGATTCGTCGAGAAAGCGAAAACTAAATGGCATACCTGTAGACATTTCCTTCCATTTCTTTTCGGCTTGCAGCACGATGTCTTTTGCGTTCTGAGGATTTACTTTAAAGGCAGTAGAGTATGCTACTTCCCGGAGCACGAAACATAAAGGTCCGATCTTTTGCCTCATCGATTCGAAATTGAAATTCTTCACGACACCAATGATGGTGTATGCAATGAGCTTTGAATCCTGGGCGTCCTGGAGAGAGTATATCTTTTTACCAAGAGGATTGTCGTAACCCAACATTGAAGCGGTGGTTTCATTGATGATAATAGCAGTAGAATCAGTTCCAAACGATTTTGAAAAGTTCCTTCCCTGTTTGATTTCCATGCCCATGGTACCGATGTAATCCTCATCAACCGACCATGTTTGCATGTTGAATGTGTTCTCCGTACTCATTACCGCTTCTTTGGAATAGGAGTTATCATTTCGTGCGGATGCACTCACAGGGAGGTATCCAGCGAACGTACCAGACTTCACGCCCGGAAGCTTTTTTATTTCATTCTTGAAGGTATTAGCTCCATTGCCCAGGTAGCCTGTATTGTCAATAATCAATACCTGGTCTTTGTTAAACCCGATTTTTCTGTTCTGAATATAGTTTAGCTGGTGGTAAACAGTGATTGTAGCGATAATCAAAACAATAGATGTCGCAAACTGGAATACAACCAGGCTGCTTCTGAGTTTACTCTTTGAAGACCCGGCGTTGACCTTACCTTTCAGCACATCGGTAGGCTTGAAGGCTGAGAGGAAGAATGCCGGATATGTTCCTGCAAGTACGCTTACCAGTATGGGCAGTGCTATCAGCATGATCAGCATTGAAGGCCGGAACAGCATCGAGATGCTCATTTCTTTCGAAGCCAGTTCATTGAACACAGGCAAGACTGCCCATGCAATTATTATCGCTATCACCAAACTCACCAGAACAGTAAGCGTGGATTCGGAAATGAATTGCTGTATGAGATTCGCACGGCTCGTTCCAAGAACTTTGCGGACTCCCACCTCCCGCGCACGCTTCATTGATCGGGCGGTTGCGAGGTTCACGAAGTTGATGCCTGCAAGTACAAGAATGAAAATCGCGACAGCTGAAAAAATGTATACGTATTGGATATTTCCATTGGTACCTAGTTCAGGAAACAGGTCTGAATAAAGATGTATGTCGTGAACAGGAATCAGTGAATATGTCAGCCGGTTACCTGATTTCTCAAATTCTTCCATGCTTTGGATTTGCATTACCGCACTTGCCTGCGGAATGACGTATTTATTGATGTAGCCGGGAAAAACTTTTTCGATCTCGGCCTTGCTTGCCCCTGGTTTGGCCAGAAGGTAAGTGTGAAAATTGTGACTGAGATAGTTGTTAAATCCGTAATCAACATTGTCCATAGAGAACAGGAAATCGTACCGGAAATGGGAGTTGGTGGGCATATCCTCCATAACACCTGTGACTTTGTAAAGGGTAGAACCATTCTCCTTCACATCTACCGATTTACCGAGAACGTCAGTGCTTCCAAAATACTTGCGGGCAGCTGTTTCAGAAATTACCACCGAGTTAGGATCGTTAAGCGCAGTCTGCAGGTCGCCGTGCACCGGCTTAAATGTGAATACGTTGAAGAAAGTTGAATCTGCGAAAGCGACACCCGGTTCGTTGATGTATTCATTTCCTTTTTTAATTAACCGGGGGCCGCTCGATGCATAGATCCTGGTGAATTCCTCAATTTGCGGATAGTCGCTTTTTAAGGCTGCACCCATAGGATCGCTCGTAACAGCCAGGTTCAGCTCGGAGCCTCCGAGCCGGATATTGGAATTGATACGATAGATCCTGTCACCTTTTTCATGAAACTTGTCGAAGCTGAGTTCGTCACTCACATACATGGCGATAAGGATAAAGCAGGCCAGGCCACTCGCAAGACCGACCATGTTTATCAATGAATATGTCTTGTTTCGGTTGAGATTGCGCCATGCAATCTTGAAAAAAAGCTGAATCATACATCAAGGTGAATGGTGAATATTCACTTTCTGAGACGTAACAGCATGCCACAAAGTTACAAGATGATTATCAGCGGCTTATTTCAATCGAAGGTTGCTACATTATGCGTTTCTGATACACTGGTGTTCGTTTGCATTACACCGGATTCTAATTGTTGCCTTCCATGATATTTTTGAGATTGTTCAAACCCGTTTGTAAGTCCTTGCCGAGGGTCGATCGCATAAGCACGCTCATCACGTTCATGGGATAGTTCATATGGCCATTCATTCCCCATTTAACGAGCGTCTCGTTACCGGTGTCTTCTGTTGTCATGTAGGCCATGGCGGTGTTTTCGAAAGGTTTCTTAAACCGCAATTCAAATTCTACACGTTCGCCTTCGCGGATGGCCTTAATTTCCTGTTCGCCGGTACCTACGCCACTATCTTCGCTATGCCATGCCGATACAAAACCGACCGTGCCATCGATACCTCTGAACTCCTGTTTCATGTTGGGATCCAGGTTGGTCCACACGCTAAACCTATTCTGGTTTTTTATGTATCTGACGTATTGAAAAACTTCATTTCTGGGCTTGTTGATCGTGATCTGCCTTTCGATATTAAAATCCTTTTCAATAAACAGGCCGGCGATGAGAGGTATCGCAATGGTAACTGCGAAAACGATAAGGATGATTTTCAGAATTTTCATAATAAAAAGTTTTGGTTCAGGTAATGCAATCAGACATAACAAAGATGCACCGATTATTTAAACGGAAAGATGTGGTTTGCGACTGTTTCAGGGGTCAGATGCGCAACGCGTCAAAGAATCGGCCGCTGCGTGGATAATCACTTAAACTTAATTTTTCGGCTTTAAGCATTTAGTTCTAATTTATAGGTCTTAAATCTTCTATATGAAGTACGCACTTGCTACGTGTTTGTATTTAGTTTATTGTGCCAGCGGAGTGGCTCAGTCGGATTCTATTGCCACTAATCTCGGGTCGCTGGTAATAAATCCTGTACAGCATGCTTCGATGGTTATTTATGCCGATCAGAAGACGATTTATGTAGATCCCGTTGGAGGAGCCTCACCGTTTACGAGTTACCGGAAGCCGGATTACATTTTGGTAACGGATATTCATGGTGACCATATGGATCCGAAAACAATTGATTCTATCAAAACCGCAAATACTGTTATTATCGCTCCTGGGGCAGTTGCAGAAAAGTTATCGGTAAGAGACACTACTAGACTGAAGGTTTTGAATAATGGCGAAGAAACAGAATACCATGGAATTGTGATTGCAGCTGTACCGATGTACAATTTACCCGAAACCTCCGACAGCCGCCACATTAAAGGGCGCGGTAATGGTTATGTTCTAACGATATCGGGTAAACGGGTTTACATTTCGGGTGATACCGAAGATATACCTGAAATGCGGAGCCTGAAGAATATTGATATAGCTTTCGTTTGTATGAATCTTCCTTACACAATGGATGTAAACCAGGCTGCAGACGCCGTGCTTGAGTTCAAGCCGAGGATTGTTTATCCGTATCACTTCCGGGGACAAGGTGGATTAAGTGATGTAAATGCATTCAAAACAAAAGTGAACGAAGGGAATAAGAATATTGATGTACGTTTAAGAAATTGGTACTCGTCAAATTAAAATATGTCGCTTTTAGCTCTTGACCTTGGTGGCACAAAACTCGCCATCGCTCATTTCACTAAAGATGGTGAAATAAGAACAAAGCATACAGTAGCACTCAATGGACGAACCGGTAAATTAGTTGGCGAACTGGTGGCCGCAGAAACAAGGCAGTTTTTGAATACGGCATTTATTGAAGCAATAGGTGTAGCTGTACCCGGTATATATTCAGAAGTGAACGGTACTGTGTGGGCGCCAAATATACCGGGGTGGGACTACTATCCACTGCTCAAGGAATTGGAAGCTGTCGGTAATGGCATACCCGTGGTGATCGACTCCGATCGCGCATGTTATATATCGGGTGAAATCTGGCATGGTAATGCAAAAGATTGCCGTGATGCGATTTTTTTGGCCGTCGGAACCGGTATTGGTGCAGGCATTGTGAGTGGTGGCAATATTATAAGAGGTGCTTCTGACATAGCCGGCGCAGTTGGATGGATGGCTCTGAACCCGCCTTACACGAATAAGTACGATGATTGTGGCTGCTTTGAATCCCATGCTTCCGGGGAAGGAATTAAAAAAGTTTTTGTTTCCCAACTTTCAGAATCGTTATCGGCCGGGCAGGTTCATAAACTTTCTGCATATGACGTGTTCGAGAAATTTGAGCAGAAAGATCCTGTTGCCATATCTGTGATCGATGACAGTATACTATATTGGGGTATGGCGGTTGCGAATCTTGTTTCAATTTTTAATCCACAGAAAGTAATACTTGGCGGTGGCGTATTTGGACCTGCACAAAAGTTCATCCCCCGCATACGTGAAGAAGCAGAAAAATGGGCGCAACCTATAAGCATGCAGCAGGTTGAACTTTGTGCGTCTCTACTTGGTAACGATGCCGGTTTATATGGCGCTGCATACCTTGCCCTGCAAGTGGCTTCATCAAAAAAGATGAATGATGCATTATAATCCCCGGGTTGTATTCTGGTCGGCTTGCCTGGGAATGCTATTGTTTGGGATTGGACTAATTACGCTTGGCTCTGTAGCAATACCGCTGGCCGCGAAGTTTAATCTCAGCCAGGTAGACGCGGGAGCGCTATTCTTCATCATGCCGTTCGGAATTCTTGCCGGCTCGCTTTTATTTGGGCCATTGTGTGATCGCTACGGATACAAACCGGTTTTGCTTTTAGCCTGCCTGAGTATGTTTGGCGGTTTCCAGGGAATTGCCTGGGCATCTTCTCTTAACTTATTAAAAGCATGTGTGTTTTTATTTGGCCTTGCAGGCGGGGCTATCAATGGAGCTACTAACGCTGTGGTTTCCGACATTACTAGTGGAAATAAGGGGGCTAATCTCAGCTTACTTGGTGTGTTCTTCGCCCTGGGTTCAATCAGCGTTCCATCGATACTAGGTTTTCTGAAAGATAAATTCTCGTACGACATAATTATTTCAAGCATTGGCATGCTCGCTTTTGTAGCGGCAGTTGTGTACCTGGTCATCAGGTTTCCGCAGCCTAAACAAAAAAGTGGTGTGAAGTTGGGCAAGGTTGCATCACTTACGCGCGATGGATATTTGTTGGCCATTGCATTTTTCCTGTTTCTCGTAAGTAGTCTTGAAGGAGTTATTAATAATTGGACAACGACTTATTTTGAACGCCACCTTGGAATACCACAGGAAAAAGGTTTGTATGCGTTATCATCGTATGTAATCGGTATGGCAGGCATGCGCATTTTACTTGGAAGTATATTCAGAAATGTAAAAACAAAAGTCCTGGTATTTGCTTCACTCACGATTTTGCTTGCGGGAGCAATAATGCTTGCATCTGCAAACTCTTATGCAATGTCCGTTGCAGGTCTGGTTACCATGGGCGTAGGGTTAGCAGCAGGTTTTCCGGTTATGCTTGGGTTAACCGGCAGCAGATATGCAGAACTATCCGGAACCGCATTCAGCTTTGTGCTGGTCATTGCCCTCGTCGGCAACATGCTCGTCAATTTCCTGGTAGGAATAATATCCGACAGGTACGGCATCGAACATATGACTACAATTGCAATTGTAAATATTGCCTGCATGTTTCTGCTGGCATTCAGAATACTTAATACGAAAAAATCAATTTCCATTTTACAATCATGAGCTTAGCAAAACAATGGCTGGATAATACGCGCGCGATTATGCAGCAAATCGAAGAAACGCAGATGGATAACATCCGCAAGGCCGCCGAAGTGATGGCAGATTCAATTGAAGCGGGGAGATGGGTACATACTTTTGGCTGCGGGCATGCTACTATTCCTGTAGAAGAAATGTACCCGCGAATTGGAGGATTTGTGGGATTTCATCCGATGGTGGAACTACCACTAACCTTCTTCACCCGGATTACCGGAGAAATGGGCGTTCACCAGTTTGTGTTCCTCGAGCGTGTAGAAGGATATGGCGTGGAAATTATGAAGGGCTACAATTTTGATCCGCGTGATACGATGTGGATTTTTTCTCACACGGGAATCAATAACGTAAATATCGACGTGGCGCTTGAAGCGAAGAAACGCGGCATGAAGGTGATCGCATACGGATCCTCCGCTGCTGCAAAAGGGAAACAAACACGCCACTCAACAGGCAAAACGATTTTCGATATTGCGGACCTCGTCGTAGACAGCTGTGCTCCTCTTGTAGATGCAAGCGTACCACTTAAAAATCATCAGGATAAAGTAGGTCCTGTTTCTACAATGGCATTTATCACCTGTGTTTGGATGACTGTGACAACCGTGGCGGAAATTCTCGCCGATCGCGGAGTGAAACTGTACATTCACCCATCGCACAATGTGCCGGGCGATAATACCGCGAAAGAACGCCTCGAAGAAGCGTTGGCTAAATATAAGGAGCGAATTGCGGGAGTCTGAAAAGTGAAACGTGAGATCAGCACCCGGCTTTTCTTCATAGCATTGCTACGGAAAAATGAAAGCCAGATTCGGCGGATTACCTCACATATTCATAGAAAACGAGGGGAAGCTTCGAACCCAGCTGCATCCAGTCTGCAGCGGTGGGATCTTTCTGCAGGCCGGCAATCCAATCGTAATTGAATTCATACACGCAGGCATCAATACCGTAGCGGGCAGCCAGACCTTCCCCAAATGAACCCGGATTCACTACGTGCGATG
>JAFAGE010000422.1 GCA_023423015.1 Bacteroidota bacterium | reverse complement strand
TCTCACTTCTCACCTCTCACCTTTACTCATCCAAACTACCCTTTGCTCTGCCTTATGCTCTTTTCCAACGATGTGTCGGTAGAGATCGGGACGACGCGCCCTGATGTAGCGCTGACCTCCTGCCTGTGTAAGTTTTTCGCGGGTTAATGTTGCTGTAACAATGTCGTCACCGAGCTTACGGCTTTCGCCGATGATGTCGCCAAATGGATCCAGGATCATTGAGCATCCGTTTTTGAGCTGGTCGTCGTCCATTCCGATAGGATTCGAAAACACGGCATATACTGCATTATCGTAAGCGCGGGCTGGCAACCATTTCATCAACCATGCGCGACCCTTCATGCCGTCAAACTCCAGTCGAAGCGATGTGGGATCGTTTTCCCGATTGTGCCATAATTCAGGATCAACAAAACCAGCGCCCGGCCTCGACGAAGGCGTACACATGGTGACGTGCGGCATAAAAATAATTTCTGCACCAAGCAGTCGTGTCGCGCGTACATTCTCTACAATGTTGTTGTCGTAGCAAATCAGGATGCCACATTTCCATCCAAACAAATCAAATACACAATATTCATTGCCGGGTTTTATATGTGGATTGATGAAAGGATGCAATTTCCGGTAGCGGGCTATTAGTCCGTTTTTGCCGACGCACACATAAGCCTTGAAAATATCGTCAATCTCATCTTTTTCAAAAAGGCCGGCGAGCACCACAATATCATTCTTTGCAGCAATGGTTTGTAACCTGCGGATACTTTCGCCCGAAGGAATGTATTCTGCGATATCAAGCATCTGCTCGCGGGAAAGATTCCGGGCAAATGTATAACCGGTGATAGAACATTCATGAAATGCAATCACCTGCGCCCCCTCAGCCGCAGCACGTGCCGATAACCGGTCAATTACTGAAAGGTTATATTCTTTGTCGCTACTTCGATTCTCAAATTGGGCGGTAGATATTTTCATTATAATTATTTGTGACCAGTGAATGAGAAATGATTGGCAGGAGGCAGCATTTATTGATTGCCGATATCATGATTAATTTTTTACTATTTTAAAACTATCAAATTGTTTTGGGGGAAGATCCCGGACTTCTACTGAAGTAACCTTTGCGGCAGATGGTCCATGAAAGCACCAGTTTGAAAGCTGTGTTATCTGCTCTTCGGTTCCTGTTGCCTCAATCTGTACAGATCCATCGCGTAAATTGGCAACTGTGCCCGTTACGCCGATCGTACGTGCAACTTCTTTTGTACTTTGCCTGAAGTATACACCCTGAACTTTCCCTTTTACAAGAATAGATACCGTTTTCACCATATATTCAAACTGATTGTGCAAATATGAGACTTCTGCTATTATTATGTGTTTCATTCCTTATACCGGAACTGGGTATTGGCCAGGAAAAAAGAACCCTTACACCCGCAGACTATTACCGGATTCCGACAGTTGCTGCACCGGACGTTTCTCCGGATGGACAGTGGGTGGTATATACCTTATCTACTCCCGATTCGGCAAGCGACAAAATATCGCCGGACGTGTGGATGGTTTCGGTGGAATCTGGCGACACAATCAAATTGACAAACAATACCGCATCTGAAACTCAGCCACAATTTAGTCCCGATGGCAGGTACATTTCTTTCTTATCCGCACGTGACGGCGGATCCGCCCAGGTATGGCTGCTCGATCGCAGAGGAGGAGAAGCAAGAAAGCTGACCGAAGAAAAAAGAGAAATAAGTTTTTATTCGTGGAGTCCGGATAGCAGGAAATTGTTGCTCGTGATGAAAGACTCGCTGGATACAACTCAAAACAACAAGCGCAGGCCATATGTAATAAACCGTTACCGTTTTAAACAAGACGTGGAAGGTTACAGGTACGATACACGGAAAACACATCTTTACACTTTTGATGTTGCATCCAAAAAAGTGGAGCAACTCACTTCCGGCAACTACAACGAATCGCAACCTGCATGGAGTCCTTCGGGATTGCAGATCGTGTTTGTAAGTAACCGCACAGAAGATCCCGACCGCAACCGCAATACAGACTTATGGATGCTCGACGTCGAATCCGGCTCCCCACCAAAGCAACTCACCACCTGGGCAGGAAGTGATGAACAACCTGCATTAAGCCCCGATGTGAACTATATTCTCTACGTCAGGTCTACCAGTGATGCAAATTCCGAATACTACGAACAGCCTATACTTGCAATCACTCGTGTAGATGGAGACAGTCACAATCTTCTTTCACTTAAACACGACCGGCCGGTCTTTAATCCACGTTGGTCGCGCGACAGCAAATCGATTGCTGTGCTGATTGCCGATGATACCCGGAGATATGTTGGCCTTTTCGACCTCCAGGGAAATCTGAAAGAACTGGCCGGCGGTGATCGTTCATTTACACAGGTTGAAGCAGGTTCAAACGATATATGGATTGCAACAATGTCGGAACCGTGGAAACCAACAGAACTATACAGCATCACCAACGGCGAGGTCAAACAAATTACGCATGTGCATGATCGTTTTATGGCAAACCTCAACCTGTCGCGGGTCGAAAAATTTCAGTCGAAAAGCAAAGATGGTACGTTAGTATCAGGCTTACTGTATCATCCGCCGGGCATAAATCCCGGCCAGAAACTTCCGCTTGTTTTCTATCTGCATGGCGGACCCGTATCGCAGGATGAATTCAGCTTCGACCTTACAAGGCAGATCCTGGCAGCACACGGTTTTCTAACAGCTGCAGTCAATTATCGGGGCAGTTCGGGACGTGGACACAAATACTCTCACACCATATCCGGTGAGTGGGGACATAAAGAAGTTGCAGACATTCTCGGAGCAGCGGATCATCTTGTGAAACAAGGATCGGCAGATGCAACACGTATCGGAATCAGCGGATGGAGCTATGGTGGTATGCTCACAACCTATAGCATCGCGTCGGATACACGTTTCAAAGCTGCGGTAAGCGGCGCAGGCGTTGCATTTCCACTTGCCTTGTATGGAGTTGACGAATATATAATGCAATATGACAACGAAATCGGACCACCATGGAAAAAAGGAAACCTGGAAAAATATATGCGCATTTCTTATCCGTTTTTAAAGGCAGACCGGATAAAGACACCAACGTTGTTTATGGGAGGCGACAAAGATTTTAATGTGCCCCTTTCGGGAAGCGAACAGATGTACCAGGCTTTACGTTCCCTTGGAAAACCAACTGAATTGGTGGTTTATCCCAATCAATACCATGGACTCACACAGCCATCGTTTATTGTCGACCGGTTTGAACGACATATAAAATGGTTTAACAAGTATTTGAAATAAGCAATCAGCCGAATTCAGGACCGCCAATTGAAAATTGCTTTTCCGGAATACCTGGAAAACTATTTTCGCCTTTATACATACGGATGAATCTTCGTTGCTCAACAAAACCGAGGGTATTCAACCATGTGTTCCATTCAGCAGAAAAGTGGCTAACATCAGTGATTACAGGTTTCTCTTTGCAATGCTGTATTGCGGAGGCAAACAGAAATTTTGCAGTGTCAGGATTATTCGCAACTATCGGCCCGATATGGTTATAAAGATAACCTTGCCTTCCAAAACAATATCCCTGGAGATCACTGCTTATGAATGCCAGATCAGGTCGTGAATGGTAGAAGTGGCGCAGCACCCCGGATCGGTCTGCACCGAACACTTTCTTATCTATCTCAAGCACATTGTCAAAGTCCGACTTCGACATAGAATGGATGGATCTTTCTTTTTCAATCGGGACAGGTCGCTCACAAATCATTCTGGATAATGTGTATTCATCGCGGAAACCTTCTTGCAGATAAACTTCTCTTCCAGCCGGTGTTGCATCTAATTTTATGCAAGAGAGGTCGCGCAAAGACTCAATTGCTTTATTTAAGAGAGTTGAACCGATTCCCTGGCGGCGGTTCTCCGGGTGTACCAGCACCATTCCTACCCACGCAAACCGGTCGTCGTAACGGATGGATGTAACGGTACCGTATACCCGAACGCCATCTGCAGCAACGAAACAACCGTTCGGGTTTGCTTGAAGGAAAGTCAACCAGTCGCCTTTTACCTGGTTCCAACCTGCGATGCGGCAGAGTTCGAGTCCGCCCGGAAGGTCGCCGGCGTTCATATGCCGGTAGTTAATCATGCAATACGCGGTTCTTCGGCAGAAGAGCAACAGCAAAGGTTCCTATAGCGGCAAGCACAATGAGGGAAGCGAACCCGTTAACATAGCTTCCGCTGATATCGCGGAGCCAGGCCGCGAGCATAGGTCCGAAAGCTTCTCCCAGTCCATCTGCAGCTATTACAAGCCCCATTACACGCCCCATCATCTTCAACCCGAACAATTCCGCAGCCATGAGTGGAATGATCATGTAATCGCCACCGAGCGCCATACCAAACAGGAAGGCAAACACGTAGATCATGTATGATGTGTCTGCTGCATAAAGTAATGGAATTGATAATGCAACCATGGCGTAGATCAACATCATCACATACTTCTTGGGAAAGCGGTCGGCAAGCCAACCCATGAACAGGCGGCCGATGATGCTGGAACCTAAAACAATCGACATCACATTTGCAGCTTCCTGCTGGGAATACTTGAGGTCGATACTCATAAACAGCTTCAGATTCTGGCTGGTTCCCGAAACGGCACCAATAGAACACATACTCCCGATCAGCAGCAGGTAAAACGGCCAGGATTTAAGAACGCGAACGAAAGAAATCGGGGTACCCGACGGCCCTGAAGGTTCGGGAGTAATGCCGCGATCTTTTACGAACCATGCCATTGGGAAGGCTACCGCAATCATAAGAATACCGAGACATAAAATGCCTCCGCGCCAACCAAATGAACTATTGAGTGCTTTTGCAATCTGTGGAACGAGCATCCCTCCTACACCGATACCGAGGTAGGCAAAACCCATAATGCGACCACGTGACTTGTTGAACCATCTTGAAATGAGCACCTGGTTTGGAAGCGGACCTCCGAACAGGTAACCGAGTGCGTTGAAAAGGTAGAAGAGGTAGAATTGCCACAACGATTGCATCATGCTCAGGCCGATCAATGCAAAGCCACCCAACAGAATTCCAGTAAGCATCAACCTGCGTGGTCCGAACTTGTCGATGATCCATCCTGCTAAAAAACCCAGCAAGGGACCAACCACAACCTTTCCAACGGCATTACCAGAGGTAATCGTGGCGCGTGTCCATCCAAACTCATCGATCCAGAAATCATAGAAGAATGGGAGGCCGTAAAACATAATGCCTACCAGGGAGAATAAACTAAGGAAAGCTGTTGCCGCCACCTGGAATTTTCCCCGCGAAACAGCCTTATCGCTATCCGCTTCAACAGCAGTTGTTTGACTTATCAAAACAATTAAATTAAAGATTTGAAACCTCACCTCTCACCTTTCACCTTTCACCTCTCACCTTTCACGTCTGCCGTTCACAATCTCCCGACCGTCATCCCTCCGTCTACCATAATTACCTGGCCGGTAGAATATGGGAAAGAACCTGATATCAGCGCCAGCACCGCTTTACCGACATCTTCGGGTGTCCCCCACCGTTTGTTCAGTGTGAGCCCTTCAGAAATCAGCTTATCATATTTTTCGGTTACTCCTACTGTCATGTCGGTGCGGATAATACCCGGGCGCACTTCATACACCGGAATGTCGAATTCACCCAAACGTGTAGCGAATAACTGAGTAGCCATGCTTAATCCTGCTTTTGCCACGCAGTATTCTCCCCTGTTGACTGATGCAAGGGTGGATGAAACAGATGTTACATTGACTATACAGCCACGGAATTGCCCGGATTGCTGCTGACTGATCATCCATTGGGCAACCTGCTGAGTGAGGAAATATGGCCCCTGCAGATTTGTGCGCAACAGTTCTTCAAAACTTTCTTCCGTAGCCTCCAGGAGGTCCTTACGTTCGCGGGGCGCACGACCGGCATTATTTACGAGAACATGCAGACGTTTGAAATGTCGCTTCATTTCACTCAGGATTCTCTCGCGATCTCCGCGCAGGGAAATATCGCCCTGGCAGTACAATACTTCTGCTCCTGATTCCTGGAGTGATCTGATGGCATCCTCTACGGCTTCTTTTGGTCGCACACCATTGATTGCAAGGTCGAAACCTGCTGCAGCGAGTTGTTTTGCGATTCCAAAACCAATTCCCCGACTACCCCCGGTAATAAGCGCAACCTGTTTTGCTAAGGCCATTTGTTATTATTTGCCGGTGAGAATGTCTACAATCGGCTGGTCGGGTTTCAAAGAAGCATCCACAATACCGAATGAGCCTGCTTTGAAATTCCAGTTTGCATACGCGATATTGTGTTTGTCAAAGATTGCAACCATGTCACGATACCAGGCTTCTTTCGCTTCGCGGGGTGTGCCGTCGATAATTCCAAATTCGCCGCAATACAAAGGAAGTTTTAGACTGTCGGCAAGATGTAGGGGTTTGGCCATCATCTTTTCCAATGTATCGCGATTGTAAACCCGTTTTTCTTCTTCTGTTTTACCATTTACTACTATCTGGCCAGGGTATTGAATCGTTCCCTGGAAATCTTTTAAGTCTGTCCACGACGCCCGGTAGTGTGAAAGGTGGAAAGGCTCATAAAAGTGGAAGCTTAAAATAATATTTTTGTCGTTGGCAGGTATCCTGAGTTGGTCGAAAGTATTTACCGACTGCCAGCGGTTCGATCCGATCACCAGGGTGCGTTCTTTTTCCCAGCTTCGGATAGAGTCGGTTACACGAGCGAGCAAGGTATTCCATTGCTCAGGATCATCGGCCACCGGTTCATTCATAAATTCATAAGCCAGCATTGAATTCGGCCATTTACCAACGAACGAAGAGAGGTCTTTCCACAATGCGATGAATTTATCCTGTTCTTCGGGCTTGGTCCACAGCGGCTTCTCTGCTGCATTAAAATAGTGTGACCGTAGGATGTGCAGATCCAATATTACTTTCAATCCTGCATCTGAACACCAGGTGAGAAAATTGTTAAGGAGCGCGAATGCACTGTCTTCCCGTTTGCCGGTGCTGTCCCACAATTGTACCTCATCTACCGGCAGGCGGATGTGGTCGAACCCGGCAGATTTAATAAACTCCACATCCTTTTGCGTGAAGAATTCTGCGCGTTCACTACCTCTCCTGGCACTTTGTGAAAGCCAATGTGCGATGTTGGTTCCCCGCTTTATTGAATATGAATTGGAGGAGGTAGTGTCGGACTCGCCTGAAGATTGTTGTACGTTGCCACCGCAAGAACTGAAAGCGATGATTGCTGCAATGCCTGTAAATAAAATGATTTTTGTCATAGTGACTAAAGATAAGGCATCGGAATAAAAAACCAGTGTGGTATATAATGGTTCTTAAAGTCTATCGAAAAAATCGGCCATCATTTTCCTTCCTTTTTCGTCGGGCATTTTTCCATAGGCTGTTTCCATATTTTCGACCAAATGAACCGGGTTCGATGTTCCGGGTATGGCACATGTCACCGCCGGGTGCGAGACAATGTACTTCAGCATGAATTGCGGCCAGTTATTGATTTCGTATTCTGCGGCCCACGAAGGCAGTTTTTTGTGCTGAACCACGCTGAATAGAGATCCGGATTCAAAGGGTTGATTGATGATCACCGCTACTCCGTTATCGTGAGCGGTTTTCAAAAGCCTGTTTTCAGCGTAACGGCTTCGAATCGAGTAGTTGAATTGTACAAAATCGGGTTTCTCCTTTGTTACGATTTCTGCAAGCTCGTCGTGGTACGAATCCGTGTAATGCGTAATACCAATGTAGCGAATCCGGCCTTGCTTCTTCCACTCGCGAAGTGTTTGCAAGTGCGTGCGCCAGTCGACAAGATTGTGAACCTGCATCAGGTCCATCACTTCTCTATGCATCTTTTTCATCGATGCTTCCATCTGATCGATGCCTGCCTGTCTTCCGCGCGTCCACACTTTTGTTGCGTAAAAGAATTTATCTTCCAGCGTCTGCTGGGTTGTGAGGCTTCCGATATTTTCCTCTGAGCGACCGTACATCGGAGAAGAATCAATTATACGGCCGCCGATTTCGGCCATATTACCAATTACCTTCTTAAGTAAAGCTATTTCAGACGATACTTTATCAACATCGAACTGGATCCAGGTACCCAGCCCGATTACGGGCAGCATTTCGCCGGAGGAAGGTATCGGACGTTTCATCAAGCTCTTTTTAGCCGTTAAAAATCCAGCAGCCGGCGTTGCCAGGCAGGCGACGGCCGACAAACTCAAAAGGCGCAATGCCTCCCTCCTCTTCATCGGAGCAATCATACGGCATATCTTATTCCTGTAATTTACACCATTCAGCTGGTAAACGGCAAAGCCGTCACTGAAGCGGAATATGGATTAATTTTAACTTCATACCTTGATAACGACATGTATTCCCTTGCACATTTTACTGAAACCGATTTCGAGAAAGTTTATGCGTTTATGATTGCGCACCCGTTTGTGACACTGTGCGGATGCAGTGCGAATGGCAAACCCGTTGCCACGCAGATACCTGTGCTAATCAAAAGAACGGAGAACCAGATAACATTATCAGGACACTTCATGCGCAAAACCGACCACCATGCCGCCTTCACTGAAAACCCGAAGGTACTGGCACTGTTCACCGGTGCGCATGAGTACGTAAGTGCAAGCTGGTACAGCAATCCCGTACAGGCTTCTACCTGGAATTATATGTCTGTTCATGCCCGCGGTACTATGCACTTCCAGGACGATGAAAAGCTGATGCAGGTACTGCGCGACACCACCACGTTTTTTGAAAACAACCCCACGTCGCCGGCTTCGTTTGACAATCTTCCGGCTGAATACATCGACCGGCTAAGTAAAGCAATTATCGCATTTGAGATTGTGGTAGAAGAAATCGGAAACGTATTTAAGCTAAGCCAGAACCGGGATAAAAAAAGTTTCACAAACATTATTGAGAAACTTAGAGAGAAGAGCGAAGACGGAAAAGTGATTGCGGATGAGATGGAAAAAAGAACAGACATGATTAAGTAAAGAGAAAGAGAAGAGACTGAGAAAGAGAAAGGGAAACAGAAACAGAAAGAGTGTTATGTTATTGCTGATATGATTATACTGGAAAACCACCACCTTAGAATCCAGGTATCACCGGAGATGGGCGGAAAGATTTCGTCGGTGTTCAATAAACAACTTAACCGCGAATTTTTGTGGCTTAATAAAAATGTTCCATTTGTTGCACATGCACCGGGCAGCGAATACGATCCCAACTTCATTGGCGGAATCGATGAACTGATTCCGAACGATATTCCGGAAGAAATAGATGGAATAGCCTACCCGGACCATGGTGAATTGTGGACCACACCCCTCAATCACAAACAGGAAAATGATAATCTCATTGTGTCTGGCAAACTCCCGTTAAGCGGGTTGTTTTATTCAAAGTCATTACAACTTGCGGATGACTCACCCGCGATAAACATAAATTATACTATTAAAAACGACAGCGGAAAAACGAGACATTTTCTGTGGAAACTGCATGCCGCTATCCGCATCAGTAAGGGTGATAAGCTGGTATCATCAGCAAAAACCGCGCAGGTGGTGGATGCTGAATATTCACGGTTCAAAAAACAGCTGGAACCATTTTCATGGCCACTGATTGAAAATACTGATGCATCTGTGATCCCCGCAAAAACGAACGGGATGGATTTTTTCTATCTCTTCGATTGTAGCGATGGTAATATGAGGGTAGAATCTGCAGAGCAGGATGCCTTGTTTGCGTACGAATACGACAAGAAAATATTCCCCTATCAATGGTGGTTCGCTTCCTATGGAGGATTTATGGATCATTACACCGCCATTCTCGAGCCATGCACAAATATGCCTATACTTGTAAAGGACGCAATTGCACAAAAACAATGTGCAATACTTGAACCGGGACAAAGCCTCACCACGAGGGTGCGCATTTTTGCCGGCGCTAAAAAAGATTATCTTCCATCATCATGAAAAGGAGAGCCATCATCACCGGTGCTGCTTCCGGTATTGGAAAAGCTAGTGCAGAAAGGTTTGCCCGCGAAGGATACGATTTACTGCTACTGGATGTGCAAAGCGAAAAATTACAGCATGTATTGCATCAACTCGAACCGGGTGATCACCTTATTGTTGATGGCAGCTATGCAGACAACACGACGATCAGTAAAGCAGAAAGGTTGATACAGGAGAAATGGAATGTTGTTGATGTGTTGGTTAATTGTGCCGGTGTGTTCAGGAAATCGGATGCAGTAAATCTGCCTCTTCAGCAATGGAGAGAAGTATTCGACGTTATGATTGATGGTTGTGTGCTCACATCTCAGCTCGCTGCGAAATTTATGAAATATGGCGGGCGGATGGTGCATATCACTTCCATTCATGGAAACAGGGCCGAGCAATTTGCGAGTAGCTACTCCACCGCGAAGGCTGCCATTGAACAAATGTGCCGCTCGCTTGCTGTTGAGCTTGCATCAGGCAATATCCTGGTTAATGCTGTCGCTCCCGGATTTGTGGATACTCCGATGGCAGTGGTAGATGGCGAAAATGAACTGAACAGCGAATGGTTTCGAAGAAATTATGTTGAAGGACATCATTTGCCACTGCGCCGCGCCGCAAGACCCGAAGAAATAGCGGGAGTAGCTTATTTCCTGTGCAGCGATGATGCATCGTATATTACCGGCCAGGTAATCACCGTTGACGGCGGCCTGACCATAACATTCTGATCTATGAAAATTGAAGCAGTAGATTTCTTTTATCTGAGTATGCCGGAAGTTCTGGATATCGGAGACGGCAGCCAGGATGCATTGCTTGTGCGCGTTCGCGCAGGCGGCTGGGAAGGTTGGGGAGAATGTGAAGCTTCTCCGCTGGCAAGCATCGCGAGCTACGTGAGCCCTATGTCGCACAGTGCCTGTAAACCGGTAAAACAATCGGTAGAGGGACAAACTCTTGATACGGTGAAAGACATTCAGCACATATCAAAGCTGGTGCAGGAAAACTCTTCGGATCTTCTGCAGGCGAATCACACACTCAGCGGTATTGATATAGCACTGTATGACTTGTTAGGCAGGAAAGAAGGTGCTCCTGTATATGCCCTGCTTGGCTTCGACAAATCTTTTCCAAAGCTGCCATACGCGTCGCAGCTTTTTGGTGATACTCCTCAGGATACTTACGAAAAAGGACTAAAAACAAAGAGCGATGGATTTAAAGCCGTAAAGTTTGGATGGGGACCTTTCGGAAAATATCTTCAAAAAGATGCCGAACATCTGCATGCTGCACGCGAAGCAATCGGCAAAGATTCTGTTCTGATGATTGACGCGGGAACCGTGTGGAATGAAGACCCTGGAGCCGCTGCTGATCGACTTGTGCATTTGAAGGAAGTAAATGCCTTCTGGCTGGAAGAACCATTTGTGAACGGAGCGCTGCGATTGTATAACAACTTATCGCGCACTATGCCGCAGGTGCCAATCGCCGGCGGAGAAGGTTGCAATAATTTTGTACAGGCACAGTCGATGATAGACTATGCGGGTGTTCAGTTCATTCAAATTGATGCGGGACGCATTGGTGGAATCACGGTTGCAAAGAGAGTAGCCGATTATGCGGCAAGTAACAACGTTACATACGTAAATCATACATTCACCTCGCATCTGGCACTGAGTGCGTCATTGCAGTCATACGCCGGTTATGAAGAATATTACATAAGCGAATACCCGGTGGAACTTAAACAACTCGCAAAAGACATTTCGGTGGAATCTATCGACCGGGATGAAAGCGGATTTATCCGGGTACCCGATAAGCCGGGATTAGGTATCACAGAAAATACAAAGTTGCTCCGGATATATCTTGTTGATGTGGAGATAAAAGTTGCGGGCAAGAACGTGTTTGTTAATAGTGAATGGTGACTTGTGAAAATGCGAGATGACAGATGAAGGGCGGAGAATTGAGGGCGAAGGGTTTGCCTATAATTGCCGTTTGCGGTTTGCAGCCATTGACGTCATAGTCGCAAAAGCAACCACCACCAATATACAACACGCCGGTACGAGGTAAGAGCGTTGCACCCCGAATGCATCTGCAACAAATCCCTGCAGCGGAGGAAATACAGCGCCCCCGACGATTGCCATGTTTACAAGCGCTGAACCTTTTTCTGTAAATCCGTTCAAATGTTCAATGGCGAGGCTGAAAATACAAGGAAACATTATAGATGTAAATAAACCCATAGCCACCATGAACAAGGGATTATAGAGTGTGTTTGTAAAGGCTGCCAGCAGGTATAACACTATTACCGCGATACTAAAAATGCCAAGCAGACGCGGAGCAGAAATAATCTGCAGGAGGTAGATAGCAAGGAGAGACATCATTGTAGCCGCCAGATTATAGTAGCTCAGATATTGCGCGGTGGTGTCGGCGTCAAACTTTGAAACTTCTTTCAGGTAACTGATGAAAAAACCGGCAGTGCCTGCTTCGGCGCCCATATAGAAGAACATGGCAACGGCTCCGAAATACAATTGCGGATACTTCTTTGATTCTCGGAAAATAGATCCGATGGTAAACCCCGACAATTTTGCCGGCTTCAACGAGGGCATCGCGGAGAATATTACCAGGATTGCGAAAAAGACAGCCCCTGCACCAATTATCAGATAGGGAATGTGAAAATTATTTGCACCTGATTCTGCATATATCAGGCGTGTTGCAAATACAGGAGTAAGTGTAAATCCAAGCCGGCTGAATAGTTGCACAAAGTTCACGCGCACGTGCGAACCAGATGGATCGCCTAATAATGCAGCCAGCGGATTTGCTGCAACATTCACCAGGGTAACACCCACCGAGATAACAAACAATGCGGTAAGTGCTATCGGGTAAGATGCGAACCTGAAAGCAGGAAAGAACAGCGCTGCACCTGCACCGCACACAAGCAATGCGGTAGCCAGTGCTATCTTATACCCATAGCGCGACAGGTAATAAGCAAGCGGAACCGGAAAAATAAGATATACGAGATAAAATGACTGCTGAATGAATGTAGCCTGCACGAACGACAGTGAGAAGAATTCCTTCAACGAGGGCAGAAGCACATCGTTCATACATATGAACGCACCGGTGAATACAAAAACGTATGCGACCAGTAAAAGGGGCTTCCACTGGTGCTTCATTTATCTGCCTGTGGCTTTTTAAAATGAACGAGGTAATAGGAAAGATAGTGGCTCGACTTTCCATCCATTTCTTTAAAAAATAACCTGGCCTGTTCACCCAGGCGGAGCGACGTGTATTTTTTTTGTTTATCGCTGTCCGTATTCACTGGCTGCAAAGACGGATACCACACGGTATGAC
>JAFAGE010000247.1 GCA_023423015.1 Bacteroidota bacterium | reverse complement strand
CCTCTTCCAGCGAATCTTTACACACTGGCTGCGAGGCCATCGAATACCAATAACGTGCGTTGGAAATATCGCCTTCTTTGCGGTGCAGGTAGGCGTGGATCCAGGAACCATTCTTATCGTGTATATCCTGGGCAACGTTGTGAGATTCGTCCCAGTTTCCTTTGCCATCAAACCACAAAGCTTTCAATAGGGGCGTCAAGCCTGCTGGTGGCTGATCATCAGAAAGACTCCTGACAAATTCAGAATAATTCATCATTGAAATTAATTCTAATTTTACGAATATGCCCAATGCCAACCGCAATGCTGAACCCGGAATCTTAACAGCTGGTGAACGGGAATTCGAGAATACGATTCGTCCTGCCCACATTTCAGATTTTTCCGGGCAGGAGCAGATCATCGAGAATCTGAAAGTCTTCATCAAGGCGGCTAAGATGCGCAACGAAGCGCTTGATCATATTTTATTTCATGGTCCTCCCGGACTTGGTAAGACTACACTGAGCCGGATTGTGGCCAATGAACTTGGAGTGAATATTCGGGAAACATCAGGACCCGTTATCGAGAAGGCTGGTGATCTTGCGGGGTTACTTACGAACCTGGAACCGCACGATGTATTGTTTATCGATGAAATACACCGCCTCAGCACCGTTGTGGAAGAATACCTGTATGCCGCAATGGAAGATTACCGGATCGACATCATGATCGATTCAGGTCCCAACGCACGTAGCATACAGTTGAACCTTAATCCATTTACGCTTGTTGGTGCAACCACCCGCAGCGGACTTCTTTCTGCACCATTGCTCTCGAGGTTTGCCATCAAATCGCGACTTGAATACTACACTGCAGATACGCTTTACCACATCATTACGCGGGCAGCCGGCATCCTGAACGTAAAGATTACATCAGATGCGGCGAACGAAATTGCCCGGCGAAGCAGGGGCACTCCAAGAATAGCTAACGGCTTATTGCGCCGCGTACGCGATTTTGCTCAGGTGTTGCATAACGGCGTCATCGACCTCGGCATCACGCAACATGCATTGCGCGCTCTTAATGTAGATGAACACGGCCTGGACGACATGGACAACAAAATTCTTTACACGATTGTAGAGAAATTCAAAGGTGGCCCTGTTGGCATTAATACCATAGCAACCGCTGTGGGCGAAGAAAGCGGAACAATAGAAGAAGTTTACGAACCTTTTCTTATACAGGAAGGATTTCTTAAACGCACACCACGCGGCCGCGAAGCCACGCCAAAAGCCTACGAGCATCTGGGGAAAGTGCCTTCGGGTAAACTGTTCTGAAAGGTGAAAAGTGAGCCATCTTCCCTATGCCTTATGCCTTATGCCACTTACTTCGCAGGCGCCACCAAGCGGAATCCATTTCCATGGATATTAACGATCTCGATATTGGGATCGTCTTTCAGGTATTTACGAAGCTTTGCAATGTATACGTCCATACTTCTGCCGTTGAAGTATGTGTCGCTGCCCCAGATTTTCTTCAACGCCTGTTCCCTCGGAAGCAGGTCGTTAAGGTGTTCGGAGAGCAGCTTGAGCAATTCGTTTTCTTTCGGAGAAAGTGTTTGCATCTTTCCATCATGACTCAACTCACGAAGTTTGGGATTGAAATGATACGATCCGAGATCGTATTCTTTATTTTCAAGTTCCTTGTTACCTTCTTCGTTTCTTTTTAAGATGGCTTTGATCTTTAACAACAACACTTCACTGTCAAAAGGTTTGGTGATGTAGTCGTCAGCGCCCAGCTTATATCCCTGGATGATATCATCCTTCATCGTTTTTGCGCTGAGGAAGAATAAAGGGATGTCGGGGTCCACATCGCGGATCTCTTCCGCGAGTTTGAAACCATCCATATGTGGCATCATGATATCCAACAGGCAAAGATCAAAACGTTCGCGCTGGAAGGCTGCCAGGCCGAGCCTGCCGTCTCTTTCCAGGGTTACATCGTAATCGTTCAATTCCAGGTAATTCTTCAATACCATTCCCAGGTTCTGATCGTCCTCACATAATAATATTTTCGCTTTCTTGCCTTCCATGTGAAAAATTTAAGTCGTTGAAAATAAACATACGGTAAATAAATTTAATCAATTTGTATGTTTCTGTGGCAGACGCGTAATTTTTTGTTAATATGTACTTTACTTCAACACTACAGATATGGCGAGTACCGAAACTTTTAGCAACCTGATCAAGGAGAATTACAGCTTCAAAGGTGAACATTTTAAACTGGGTGTGGCGATGCTTGACCGTAAGCCACTCACCGGGACGGAGGTATTTCTTCCTCTCAAAACGATGAACAGGCATGGCCTGATTGCAGGTGCTACCGGTACAGGTAAAACAAAAACACTGCAGGTGCTTACCGAAGGACTCAGCAATGCCAGTGTACCGGTGTTGCTGATGGACATTAAAGGAGACCTGAGTGGCATTGCTGCTGCCGGTCAGAGCAACCAGCACATTCTGGACCGTTTGGCACAAACCGGTGGTGAATACAAGCCGTCGGCCTACCCGGTAGAATTACTCAGCATAAGTAATGAACCAGGCGTTCGTGTGCGCTCCACCGTTACCGAATTTGGTCCCGTATTACTCTCCCGCATTCTGGGCCTTAATGATACCCAGCAAGGCGTAGTTGCTATGATCTTCAAATATTGCGACGACAACCATCTGCCGCTCCTGGACCTGAAAGATTTTGTGAAGATCCTGCAGTATGCAGGCGACGAAGGGAAAAAGGAAATGGAGAAAGAATATGGTAGAATCTCTACCAGCACTACGGGAACCATTTTGCGCAAGGTGATAGAACTGCAACAGCAGGGTGCCGATATATTCTTTGGTGAACCTTCGTTTGAAGTTGAAGACCTGATGCGCGTTTCCAACGATGGAAGGGGAGTAGTAAGCGTTTTACGGGTCACCGACATGCAAAACAGGCCGAAACTATTTTCGACGTTTATGCTCAGCCTGCTGGCAGAATTGTATGCCAAACTTCCGGAGGAAGGTGATATGGATAAGCCAAAGCTGGTGATGTTCATCGATGAAGCTCACCTCGTATTCCAGGAAGCAACTGATGCATTGCTCGAACAGATTCTTACAGTAGTGAAATTGATACGCTCAAAAGGGGTAGGCATATTCTTCTGCACGCAAAATCCTCAGGACGTTCCCGCCGGCGTACTTGCTCAACTGGGTTTGAAGGTGCAGCACGCTTTGCGTGCCTTTACTGCTGCCGACAGAAAGGCGATCAGGCAGGCCGCGCAAAATTATCCCGAAACCGAATACTATGATGTTGATGAATTGATGACGCAACTGGGAACGGGCGAAGCGTTCGTGTCGGTCTTGAATGAAAAAGGAATTCCAACTCCGCTGGTGCATACTATGCTCGTTCCTCCAACTTCGAGGATGGATGTATTGAATGATGATGAAATTAAAAAGCTGGTGGCGTCGTCAAGGATCCGCAGTTTGTACGACCGTGTAATTGATACCGAAAGCGCATACGAAATACTTAATCGTAAACTTGACGAGGCTGCAAAGGCAACTGTGGCGTCTCCCGCAGAGGAACCGAAAGAACCAACAAGGACGGCACGTGCTGAAAAGTCTACAACAGAAAAAATCCTCGATAACCCCATCACCCGCCAGGTAGGCCGCACCGCAGCGGGTATCATCACCCGCACATTGCTCGGCGTATTGTTTGGTAGTTCGAGAAGGAGATGAAGGTGAGCGGTGAAAAGTGAAAGGTGATCTGCCATCTGCCAATTCTCAACGCTCACTTCTCACCTTTCATTAATAATCAGCTTCCCATTCACTGCAACAACCCTCTCCTCTGCCTGCAGGAAACGAAGTACCTCCTCCGTTTTGTTGCGCGGGAAACGTTGAATGGAGTCCACGATCTGTTTGCGGGTGGAGGGAGATCTTTTTACCAGTTCCAGGATGGCCTGTTCGAGTTGTTCGAATTCAGTTGTTGAAACTTCGCTCTTTTTCCTGTTGATACAATTGTCACAGATGCCACAAGGGACAAGCTCAGGGTCTCCGAAGTAATTGCCGATGACAACGCTGCGACATTCTTTAGTTGTTGTAACAAATCGCATCATCTGGTTCACACGGTCGGCATATTGATCACGCCTGCTATTGTATTTTTTCTGGTCGATATGAAGATCTTCGGCTCTCACCCTGTTATGTGGAAGGTATACCTGTGGTTTTTCTTTTTGCGGTGAGTACCTGATGAAGGAGGCTGCATGAAGGTTTTGCAACATGCCGCGAATCTCCTCTGCAGGTGTCTTCATTAAATCCGCAACCATTTTTTCATTGATGGCCGTATCCTGGTCCATTATTCCTTCATACGAGCGAAGTAATGTTTTGATCAACCGGTCAGACTTCTCATTTTGTTTTTCAAGTTCACGCAGTCTTTCGCGACCGGCAATCACCTGCACCTTAGATGGAACAAAAACCTGCTCGTTGAAATAAAGCAATTCTTCCTGGGCAAGCGTTTTTAGAACATTGATGACCTCCACCTGCTTCTGTCCAAACTTCTTCGCGAAAGTGCCCAGGTCAAATTCATAATACATTCCTTCTCCCGAACCAGCTGGCACCTGCAGATAGTTCATAACACTGCCATAAACTTCACGAAGCTTTTTTAAATCCGGAAATTTCTGACTGATGTTGCTATTAAGGTCGTAGAGTTGTTTCTGATTGTATAAAAGAACAGCATAGCACCTTTTCCCGTCACGCCCAGCGCGACCAGCTTCCTGGTAATAGTTTTCAAGACAATCCGGAACGTCGGCATGAATCACTACGCGTACATCGGGTTTGTCGATTCCCATACCAAATGCATTGGTGCACACAATTACTCTTACTTTATTCTGAATCCATGCTTCCTGGCGTGCGTTCCGCTCTTCCTGTGGCAAGCCCGCATGATAATAATCTGCCACAATTCCATGCATGTTGAGCAATTCACTTATTTCGCGGCTGCGCCTGCGGCTTCGGCAATAAACAATACCTGTGCCCTGCACTTTTTTTAGTACGTCAATTATTTTGTTGATGGCGGAAGGAACTTTAAACACACTGTAAGAAAGGTTTGGCCGCTCAAACGATTGCCGGAAAACAGTTTTTTCCCTGAACAACAATTTATCGCAGATATCGTCCTGCACAGCGGGCGTTGCAGAGGCAGTAAGTGCAAGAACAGGCACATTGTTGAGATCTTCCCTTAATGCAGCGATTTTTAAGTACGATGGCCTGAAATCATATCCCCATTGCGAGATACAATGCGCTTCGTCTACCGCAATCATGCTGATATTAAGCGATAATAAGTATTCCCGAAACAGGTTTGTTTCGAGGCGTTCGGGAGACACGTATAAGAACTTACAATTACTGTTTCCCGCAACCTGGAGTGTTTGTCTCACTTCCTGGCGCGTCATTCCGGTGTGTATTGCAAAAGCAGTGATATTTCTTTTTCGCAGATTGCTTACCTGATCTTTCATCAGTGCGATGAGCGGGCTGATAACAAGACATAATCCATCTTTTGCCAGGGCAGGAACCTGGAAGCAGATACTTTTTCCACCTCCTGTCGGGAGCAATGCAAGGCAATCACCACCGCGTAAAACAGTGTTGATGATATCTTCCTGCATGGGGCGGAACATATCGTAGCCCCATACATCCTTAAGTATCGCTTTTATATTTCCCGCCATGGTGTTGCCTTGCATTGCGCTGTGGTAAATTAAGCAGTATTAATCAACCTTCTTAACAAATAAACGCATAGAGTTGCCGGCAAGAACAACGTCACTTAATCCCATCACCAAAGCACCGAAAGCGGGCGTGAGGAAGCCAAATGCAGCCACGGGAATCGCCACGATATTGTAGATGAATGCCCAGAAGAGATTTTGTTTGATGGTTATATAGGTGTGTTTTCCTATGCCTAATGCGGTATTCAGCTTCTGTAATCCTGAATTCATCAATACAACATCAGCTGTCTGCATCGCAATCTGCGAAGCTTCACTGAGTGAAATTCCAATGGTGGCCTTTGCGAGTGAAGGTGCATCATTAATGCCATCTCCCACCATAATAGTGGGGGCAGTTACCGTAAGCTGTGTTAGTACATTCAATTTTTCTTCGGGCGACTTCTCTGCGATTACTTCGTCTATTCCAAGTTTATCGGCTAATTGTTTACATGCAGCAATCCTGTCTCCGCTAAGTAATATTGTTTTAATATCCCGCGATTTCAGGTAAGCGATAATCGTTTTTGCCTCCTCACGCATTTCATCCTGCAAGTCAATCCACCCGATCAACTCACCATTTTTCCTGACGTATACCTGGTGCGATTCGTCATGAGTATGGTCTTTTACAAGGCTGTACGAACCGGCGTCGTAGCGGTCACCTTCTTTGGTGATGCCGCTCATGCCCACGCCTTTGACTTCTTCAACTTTCTGCCACCGTAGTTCAGGCTTTGTTTTCCATTCACGTGTAATCGCCTGGGCCAGCGGGTGATTGGAATATTTTTCAAGCGAGAAAACTATTGCTTTGAACAGGTCTTCGTCGATTGATGTTGCATGATTGGCAACGATGAATTTGCCCGTTGTCAACGTTCCGGTTTTATCAAATACCACTTGCCTGATGTTTCGGAATAACTCCAGGCTTTTTGCATTCCGGAAAAGAATTCCATTTCTTGCCGCACGGCCGAGACCTACTGCTATTGCAGCAGGAGTTGCGAGACCCATTGCGCAGGGACAGGCAATTACAAGAACCGCAATTGAGCGCATCAGTGCTGCCTGGAACTCGTGCAGGTAAACATAATTTGCGACGAAAGTGATTGCGGCAATAATCAAAACCGCAGGTACAAATATGGCGCTGATCCTGTCGGCGAGTTGTTGAACCGGTGGCTTATGAGCCTGCATCTGGTTAACAAGTTGAACTATATTGGCCAGCACAGAGTCTTTTGCCGCAGCTGTAACCTGCGCTTTTACGTTTCCATCCTCCAATATACTGCCGCCGATAAGTTTATCTTTTGCATTCTTTTGCAGGGGCATACTCTCGCCCGTGATAATTGATTCATTCACGCTGGCTATTCCTGTGAGGATTTTACAATCAACCGGCACCTGTTCACCCGACTTGATGAGAATAAGGTCTCCACTTCGCAGCTGGTCATTTTCTACCGGGAAAATTATCTCTTCGTGCTGGTCGTTGAATGCGATCATGTTCGCCATCACTTTTTGTTTGCGGGCGAGTTTTTCAAGTGCAGATTGCGTTGAACTTACGGATGCGTCTTCAAGGTAATTCCCAAGAAATACCAGTGTGATAATGGCGGCTGCTGTTTCGTAAAAAAGATAATCGTTGCCCAGCTGAAGCAAAGTGCCGGTGAAGCTGTAGATAAATGCGGCAGTTGCACCGATCGCAATGAGTACGTTCATATTTGGCATACCATTGCGTATGCTCTTGATCGCACTACGGCCGAAGAAATCCATTCCCACGATGTAAACAGGCAGGCAAAGAGCCAGTTGCACCCAGGGATTCATCAGCCATTCAAGATGCCACCATTTATGAAGCATGTGCAGCATGAGTGGCAGGGTGAAGATGGCGCAGAAAATAAATCGCTGAAGGTGATTTCGGAAAAGTTTCTTCCTGGAACCTGGCTTTGCAGTTCCATTCCCGTTGCCTGTTACAGTATATCCGAGTTCCTCTATCCCTTTGATGATGTGTTCATAATCGTGCGATTCGTCTTTATCAAAAATGACATCGCCGCTGATCAGGTTAACTTTTACGTTCTTTTTGCCCTTATTCTCCAGGTATTTTGCCACCGTAAGTGAACAGTTCGAACAGGTCATACCATCCACTTTCCAATGTACCGTTTCCATAATGCAAATTTACTCCAGCGGTTTTCGCGTGCCAATGAAAACAGGTGATATTATCACTACATCGTTGCATTTAAAAAACAGGTACCCCGCCTACATGAAAGGCTTAAATTATATTTGCGCCATGGAATTCGAATACCGGCTGGAGATGATTGAGGAAGCGGCGCAAAAACTGCTCAGCGAGGCCGGTAATTACAAAGTATGGGCCTTCGATGGCGAAATGGGTTCAGGAAAAACCACCCTGATTCACACCATTTGTAATATACTCGGTGTAAAGGGCACCTTCGGCAGCCCAACATTTTCAATAATCAACGAATACATATCATCAACAGGGCCGGTATTTCACATCGACCTATATCGCTGTAAAGACGAAGAAGAAGCGGTGCGTGCCGGAGTAGAAGATTGCCTCTATTCGGGAAATCTCTGCATGGTAGAGTGGCCCACGAAAGCACCCGGTATCTTTCCCGACGAAACGTTGCGTGTAGTTATTACCGTAACCGGCGAAAACTCACGTAAATTATTCATCAGCAATCGCGCGCCCATTCCACTATAATCCGCAGCTTACCGTTGTAAATCGTAAATTGTACGCCCAAAGTAAACAGATCGATGTCTCATCCAAAACCACACATCAGCACCTCCTTCAGCTACGAAACCCTGGAAGAAACGCTGGATGTAAAACCTAAAGGAAAGCAGCTGCATATAGGCATTCCCAGGGAAACTGCTTTCCAGGAAAACCGCATCTCTCTGACGCCTGATGCGGTTGGAGTTCTGGTGAGCAACGGCCACAATGTGGTTATTGAACACAATGCAGGTGAAGCAACCCATTTTCGCGACAGGGATTACAGCGAGGCCGGGGCGAAGATTGTATATGACAAAGCTGAGGTTTTTAAGGCGCCCATACTCGTGAAATCGGCGCCTGTTATGGAAGAAGACATCCCTTTTCTCCAATACAACCAGCAAATCTTTTCGCCCATTCATATGTCGGTAATGAAATCCTCTTTACTCGAAAAGATGATGGAGAAAAGGATAACCGGAATTTCATTTGAGGCATTGAAAGACGATAGTGGAACCTATCCCATTGTTCGAAGCATGAGCGAAATAGCCGGTAGTGCTGTGATGTTGATTGCAGCCCAATACCTGAGCTCGGCAAACCACGGTAAAGGGGTGTTGCTTGGTGGAATATCCGGAATACCGCCCACTAAAGTGATCATCCTGGGAGCAGGAATTGTGGGTGAATACGCTGCGCGGGCGGCGCTTGCTCTCGGAGCCTCCGTTAAGGTTTTCGACAACAGCGTTTACAAGCTCAAAAGACTGCAGAATAATATTGGCCACCGTTTGTGGACATCAGTTCTTGAACCCCGTATTTTATCAAAGCAGCTTAAAACCTGCGAAGTTGCAGTTGGGGCATTGGGAACACAAGGCGGCCGCACCCCTGTGGTCGTTACAGAAGAAATGGTGAGCAACATGCGCCCGGGTAGTGTGATCATTGATGTAAGCGTCGACCGTGGCGGATGTTTTGAAACTGCAGAAATCACCACACACGAGCATCCCATTTTTATGAAGTATGGTGTAATTCATTATTGTGTGCCGAATATTCCTTCTGGTTTTGCCCGCACGGCTTCGCAGGCAATCAGCAGTGTTCTGATGCCGCTGCTTCTCGAAGCGGGTGATGAAGGTGGCTTTGAAAACCTCATCTGGCACAAGGTGCATCTCAGGTCGGGCATCTACCTCTTCAAGGGCGCACTCACTAACTTTCACATGAGTCAGCGCTTCGATCTTAAATACACTGATCTTAATCTGCTGATTGCAAGCCAGCGTTGACGCGGCCCGGTTTGAGATTTTCCATCGCTAGACGTTGCCGGCAGAAACCGATTTCCTGCTCGTCGTTGGAACTTATAATCACCAGTTTACCTGCAGCGAATTCATTTACCAGGCGGTGATATAATGCAATGCCTTCAAGGTCGAGATTGGTACAAGGCTCGTCGAGCAGGATACATGGCACATCCGAAAAAAATGCCTGTGCAAGTTTTACGCGCTGTTTCATGCCCGATGAATAATATCTTATCTGCTTGTGGGCTGCATGTGCGAGATTTACCTGCTTTAGAATTTCACCCACAGAAAAGCCGGCAAGAAAAGGTTTGAATTGCTTATGAAAAGTGAGAAACTCCGCAGCACTGAATTCTTCAATCAGCTCCTGGTAAGGAGCAGCAATGGATATATGTTTATAGAAATTATCGGGCTCTTCAGTTTTTCCGTTGACTTCATAGTTTACAGTTCCCTCGCTCGACACAATGGCGCCACCTATGACCTGCAACAGTGTCGACTTACCTGATCCATTAGGACCCGTGATTGCATAGCTATTGCCCGAAGAAAATTGATACGATACTTTCCGGAAGATCCAGTCGCGGTTAAATCTTTTACCTGCTTCAGAAAGTGAAATCTGCATCGGTAGCCGTTTTGGAAGGCCGTTTGATAATTCCGGTTTTGGAATTGTTGATAAATCCGAGGATCTGTTCTTTCACCGGGCTTGCATCGAATTTCTGGTTGATGATCTGTACGGCAGCCGAGGTAGTGTTCTTTTCAACGAAGAGTATATGATAAATATCGCTGATCTCATTGATCTTCTCTTTGGAGAATCCCCTTCTTTGTAAGCCAACGATGTTAATACCCATAAAGCTGAGTGGTTCACGGGCGGCTTTTATAAAGGGAGGTACGTCTTTCCTGATAACGGTGTGGCCCGCGATGTAAGTGTGCTCACCGATGTGTGTGAACTGGTGTGCACCGGCCATACCACTAAGGATAGCATAATTATCAATCGTAACGTGTCCTGCGAGCTGAACAGCATTGCCGAGAATTACGTTGTTTCCGAGTATGCAGTCGTGCGCTACGTGAGAGTAGGCCATTAATAGGCAGTGACTGCCAACCACCGTTTTCCATCGGTCCTGCGTACCCCTGTTAATAGTTACGCATTCACGGATTGTAGTGTAGTCGCCAACTTCTGCAGTGGATTCCTCCCCGACATACTTGAGGTCTTGCGGGATGGCACCCACTACGGCGCCGGGAAAGATCCTGCAATGTTTTCCGATGTTGGTATAGGAACAAATCACCGCGTGCGACATGATATGGGTATTGTCGCCAATGGTTACTTTATCGTGAATAACAGCAAACGGTTCAATGGTAACGTCGTTTCCGATTTTCGCATCAGGATGGATATATGCCAACGGGCTTATCATATTAGGCTTTTGGTCTTTTTACAATTTGTGCTACAAGGTCCGCTTCCGTTACCAGTTTGTCGCCAATGAAAATCGTGCCCTTCATTTCGCAGATGCCTCTGCGTATCGGGTTCGATAATTCCATCTTGAGAATAAGCGTGTCGCCTGGTACAACTTTCTGTTTGAATTTACAGTTCTCTATTTTTAGAAAGTATGTATCGTATTGGTCTTCCGAATCGCGGGGAATGGCAAGAAACCCTCCCGCCTGAGCCAGGGCTTCTACCTGCAATACTCCTGGCATTACACAGTTACCGGGAAAGTGCCCCTGGAAGAAGGGTTCGTTATAGGTAACATTTTTAATCGCCACAACATGCTTGTCGGTCAACTCAATCACCTTGTCCACCAGGAGAAAGGGGAAACGATGAGGAAGCACTTTTTCAATGGCATGTATGTCGAGAATGGGTGGTTTGCTTGGATCGTATTTGGGTACATCCTGGCGATGCTTGTACTTCTTGATGTGCTCCTTGATCTTTTTCGCGAAGCGGACATTCGAAGCATGACCAGGTCTGTTCGCAATGATGTGCGCTTTGAAAGGAAAACCAACCAGGGCCAGGTCGCCAACTACGTCGAGTAGTTTGTGACGTGCCGGTTCATTCGGGAACCTGAGTTTAAGGTTGTTCAAAATTCCTTCTTCGCTTACGCGAACATCGTGCTTGTTGAACACTTTCGAGATCCTGCGTACCTGGTCGTCGGTAATGGGTTTATCAACCACCACAATGGCGTTGTTAATGTCACCGCCCTTGATCAGGTTGTTGGCGATGAGCCATTCGAGTTCATGGAAAAAAGAAAACGTACGGCAGGGCGCAATCTCTTTATTAAAATCTGTAATATTTTTTAGTGCTGCGTGCTGGGTGCCCAGAACCGGTGAATTAAAGTCAATCAACGTATTGATCCGGTAATCAGGGCAGGGGAGCGCCACCATTTCTACTTTCTTCTCTTCGTCTACAAAGCTGATATTATGTTCAATGGAGTAGTAGATCTTTCTGGCATCCTGTACAACAGTTCCTGTATTCTCCAGTGCTTCCACAAACGGTTCTGCACTTCCGTCGAGGATCGGAACTTCTTCACCATCAATGTCAATAAGTACATTGTCTACCTGCATACCAACAAGGGAAGCCAGCAGGTGCTCAATGGTACTGACACGGCCACCATTCGCCTCCAGCGTAGTGCTGCGGTTTGTTTCAATAACATTGTCAACGTCGGCCTTGATAATTGGCTGATTCTTAAGATCCACCCTCCTGAATACGATACCGGTATTTGGTTCCGCAGGTTTGAGGTTCATTGTAACTGCCTGACCGGTGTGAATTCCCGCACCTGATATGGTGATCTCGGATTTAATAGTTTGTTGAAAGTGATCTCCGTTGCTGGTGGTCCGCTGCATAGCCGCGAAAGTATGAAAACCTGAGGATAAATGACTGACACTTATGGTACAGCTTTCTCTATAAGAAGCTGTTTTACCATGTTTTCCAGCTCGATGATGCGTTTCTCCAGTTCCGGCAGATTCCGTGTTACTGCCTGGCTGCGAAGCGCGCTGGTGTAGTCGAATGCAGGTGAACCGGTTACGGCGGAATGAGGTGTTTTTATTGACTTGCTTACGCCGCTCTGGGCATTAATCTTAACATTGTCGGCAATCTGGATATGTCCCACTATCCCCGCTTGCCCGCCAATCATGACATTGTTGCCGATTTTGGTGCTTCCGCTTACTCCTGCCTGCGCAGCGATAACGGTGTTGTTACCTACCTCCACGTTATGGGCCACCTGTATGAGGTTGTCGAGCTTTGCGCCCGACTTGATAAGGGTTGAACCCATGGTTGCACGGTCGATCGTGGCATTGGCTCCGATTTCTACATTGTCTTCGATTACCACATTGCCTATCTGGGGAACTTTTTTGAAACTGCCGTCGGGCTGTGGGGCAAATCCAAAACCATCGCTGCCGATCACTGTGCCTGCATGAATATTCACGTGGCTGCCTACCACACAATCGTGGTAAATACGTACACCTGGATGGAGGATGGTGTTGTTGCCAATCTGAACATTGTTCCCGATATAGACGTTGGGATAGACTTTTACGTTGTTGCCGATCTTCACTCCTTCGCCGATGTATGCAAAAGCTCCCACGAAAATATTTTCACCCAGGCTGGCAGATGAGCAGATGTAACTTGGCTGCTGAATGCCTGTCATCTGCTGTTCGATCATTGTCTGGTAAGTTGCCAGTAACGTGGCGAAAGCGGAATATGGATCGTGCACCCTGATCAGAGTTGCGTAAACAGGTTGCTTTAATTCCTGCTGTTCATTAACAATGATCACCGTTGCGCCGGTGGTATACAGGTAATCTTCGTATTTGGGATTGGCGAGAAATGCGAGCTGTCCCTGTTTTGCCTCTTCGATTTTACCAAATGAACTTACCGCTGCGTCGGGACTGCCTTCTATTCTACCTTTAATGATCGAGGCTATTTGCGCTGCAGTAAATTGCATAGATTAGGCATTATAAAAACAAATATAGAATTTTTTCACAGGCACAGAGAGAGTTTGGTGAATCAGCGCATAGTCA
>JAFAGE010000195.1 GCA_023423015.1 Bacteroidota bacterium | reverse complement strand
ATAAACCCCATGCTTACGATGAGCGAGAAAGAAAGAAGCCGGTTGACCAGAAACTTCAACCAACCTTTGGTTGGTTTTGCTTTCACCGACCAGATGTAGTTAATCGAATCCTGCATCTCGATAAAAGCTCCCGTTGCACCAATTACAAGAACAACAACACCAATAATAGCGGCCAGCGGACCCTGTTCCGTCTGTTGTATGTTCTTGATAATTTGTTGGATCTGTAATGCAGCCTGGTCTCCGACAAGGCCATTGATCTGGCTGTATATTTCTCCCTGGACGGCGTCCTTCCCATAAAACGCTCCGGCGAGTGAGATGATAATAATCAGTAACGGGCCGAGAGAGAAGATTGTATAATAGGAAAGCGATGCACTAAGCTTAAATGCGTTATCTTCTATAAAACATTTTGCGCTGCTTTTCAATACCGTTAAAATAGATCGCCTTCGAGGCATTAGTGCACCGGTTGTTGTGGAAATAATTACTCACCGAATTTTTCTTCCTTAACTACTTTCTTCGAAATCCTTTCAACTTCCAGGATGAATTGGTTGACTTCGGGTGACGCATATGTACCGTAAGCGTCGATAAGCGTCCCCTTTGTTCCATCATTGGTCTCAATTACATACATGATCGACATGTCGTCCGGATTTGAAGGTCCTTCAAACCGGAAATAATTTACCACTGTTACGTCCTGCGGTTGATACACTTTATCGGTGCGTAACGCACGCAAGCCATCATCTTCAGCTTTGAAATCTTCGGTGTAGCCGTTTGCGATCATTTTCGACAAACACGCCTGTAACGTTCTCAGGTCAGGAATGTTTTTGTTTGTGTTTTCGTTGACTAGCATATCAAAAAATAATTTAAAAGATAAGAAGCCGGTTCAGTCGACCGGCTTCGAGATGTTGTTCTGGTATCCGTGAAAAATTACTTGTTAACTGCTGCGTGAACATCCCTGTATTTCTTGATAACATCGTGTGATGTTTTGAGAGATGATTTCTGGTTAGCAATAAGCTGGCGAACATCTGCCGGAACATCTTCTTCGGAGAGAGCCGACTCGTATGCACGTTGTGCGGCATCTTCACCAAATTCGCAATTTTCCAGAACAGCCTGTCTGCTGCTGCCGGTGAATGTTGCTTTAACATCCATCCACACACGGTAAATCTTCCCGGAATTTGTTGTACCTGTTGCGGGTTCACCACCAAATCGAACTACCTGCTGAGTAAGCTCCGCAGCGTACTGGCGGCTTTCTTCCGACATTCTTTTAAAAATTGTGCGGAGGTCTACATCAATATCGCGTGCTTCTTCAGCAGCTTTTTCATATCCCGCAATACGGTCGTTATTTATTCTTATCAGGTCGTTTAACACTTCTACTACGTTGTCGTTTGTTGCCATAACATGGATTTAATTTGTTAACGATACTATACAATACATAAAAGTTGTGCCGACTTTTAATCTCAGTTATTATCAGATATGGAATTAATTACTAACTTAGTCCTTGAAAATGTTTTTGTTCTAACCCAAAAAATTTATCTATGGCAAAGAAGGTAGCTAAGAAATCCGGCGCAAAGAAAGCTGGAAGACCTGCAAAAAAGAGTGCAGGACGTACCGCTAAAAAATCAGCAGGCAGACCGGCAAAAAAAGGCGCGAAAAAAGCAGCTAAGAAAGCTGGAAGAAAAACCGCAGCAAAAAAATCAGCAGGCAGACCTGCTAAGAAGGGCGCAAAAAAAGCAGGGCGGCCCGCTAAGAAATCATAAGTAATACCCCCGAAAAAGTGAAAAGGAGAAATCCTTTTCACTTTTTCATTTCTCCACTTTCATCGTACTAATTTTTCCCAGTATTTTCATCAACACCTGTTCAGAACAGGTAAGCGCCCCGGGTTCGCGGGGATCTTCAATTTCATCAAGTTTATCAATATACTGTCGTAGCGAATTCTCCTCGTACATTTTTATTAATTCAGGGTGCACATAATATTTTCTACACACGGTGCGTGTATTGCCCAGCTTTTGGCTCACCTCATCAAGAGCTTCAACAATTTTCTTTTTACACTCGGTTTGTGTACCTGCATCACCAATTGATTTAAATGCCCATAAAATGTTCAACGAACCAGCCCATGTTCTGAAATCCTTTGCAGTGAAATCCATTCCTCCTGCGGCTTCTTTGATGTATTGGTTCACCATCCCGGAATCGATGCTTTTACGTGAACCATCAGCATCGAAGTATTGAAATAATTCTTTTCCAGGAATTTCCCGACACGCCCGGATTGTATTTGCCAGCTTCTTGTTTCTTAAAGTAACCGTGTGCTCCACCCCTTTCTTTCCTTTAAAGCAAAATTTTACGCTACTTCCTTCAACTGCAACGTGTTTATCTTTCAATGTTGTCAGTCCGTAAGAGCCATACAATTTTTCATAACCGCTGTTACCAATCCGGATGTATGTTCGTTCCATCAGGCTCACCACGAGGGCAAGCACCTTTTCCTGGCACAATTCCTTTTTGTTGAAATCCTGTTCCACACGCGCGCGAATTTTCGGTAACACTTTACCAAATTCATACAGGCGGTGAAATTTCGTTTTATCGCGAAGTGCATTCCATAGAGGATGATACCGGTATTGCTTCCTGCCTCGCATGTCAAGGCCCGTAGCCTGTATATGGCCGTTCGCTTTCACGCAGATCCACACTTCTTTCCATGCCGGAGGAATTACGAGTTTACGAATGCGTTCAAGCTGAGATTTATCTTTCACAACTTTACCCTGGTAGAGGTAAGAAAAGCCGGTTCCTTTTTTAATCCGGGTAATACCTTCCGAGCTGACATTTACATATTCGAGATCTGCTACCTCGGCTGCTTTCTGATAATCGCGGTCGATCTGCAGAATTTCGCGGTGCGACAAGTCTGATATATCCAATTCGGGAATATTGCCATTTGCTGTTTGCAACATAGTGGTGTATTTGATATAAAAAAAGCCAGGCGCGATGGCCTGACTTTTAACCCCTAAACCCTACTGCCTTTTTACAGCAGCTCGTTTAATCTTCAGCGTCTTCTTCTGATTCAGATTCGGCCTGAAGATTTATATCATTCTCTGCGATGGAAGTCAGATTCTCATCGGTTTCTTTTTCTTCCTGTAAAGTCTGGCCAAGCAACTCTCCTACCTCAGTAAGTCCCATTGTTTTTGCCAGCTGGGCAAGACCGCCATAGGTTGCAATTTCATAGTGCTCCACTTTCTGTGCAGCCATGATGATACCAACGTCTCTTGTTGCAGTACCTTTTTCGGTTTCTTCAATGATCGACTCGGCTTCTTTTGTTAAGCCTTCCATTGCTTCACATTTCTTACCCTGAGGCTTTTTACCAAGTAATTCAAACACCTGTTCCAGCCGTGCTACCTGTTCTTCTGTTACTTCAATGTGCTCATCGAGCGCAGCCTTCAACTCTTCGTTGGTAGCCGCCCTGCGGAGCTTTGGTATTGCTTTAAGCAGATGTTTTTCTGCCCAGTAAATATCTTTTAAAGAGTCGTGCAAGAATTTTTGAAGCATCTCACCACCTCCCGATTGCTGCATGCCTGCCTTTGACGACGCAGATGACCTGGCTGATGATGATTGCCTGCCTGAGGATGATGATCTGCCGCGGCTGCTGCCTGAGCCAGACTTGGATTTTGAGGCTTTTTTGTTAGCTGTTTGTGGCATAGCTGAAATTTTAAAATGGTTTTGACATTATCTTAAAATTTGTATGCCACGCCTCTCCCTGCTTCAGGAACTCACCTTGTAGAGCAAATTCCTCGCGGATAGTTTCTGCAAGATTAATGTGCGGAATCCACTGCGGACTGCCTGCTGGTACCAGATTTGAACTTTGTAGATCAACAAACAGAACAAACACATATGCAAGCAAACACCCGTAACCTTCGTCGCCTTAAGCAGATCATGGAGCTTAAGCAGGCAATTTTCTTTAATCACAGCACCGCCGTACTCAAATTTCCCACAGCAATAATTAATGCACTTCACATTGATGACCTGGGGCAGGTTTTGTTCCTGGTGCGCAAGCCTCAGCAAAACCTCAACGAATTCGACCGGGAGTTTGATGCAAGACTTGAATTCTTCAGGAAAGCGGCCGACTTCTCTATCCACGTGTCTGGAAGAGCCCGCCTCATTATCGATCCTGAAGAGGTTATGGTAGCCCGCTCCCTCTCCCCCGAATTAGCTGCAGAATCACTGGATGGGATGGTGTTGATCAAACTTAAGATTGAAAATCTCACCTATTTTGAACTCGCACCAGAAAGCGTGAGTCCCTTACGATTGCCAGAAATTCACTGGCAGCCATTAGCTATTTTCAAGGGCCTGCAGGATGTCGCCAAGAATATCATCCCTGTGTTCCAATCCCACTGATATCCTGATCAGCCCTGGCGTGATATTAACTGCTGCTCTCTCCTTTTCAGACAGCTTAGCATGCGTAGTGCTTGCGGGATGCGAGGCGATACTGCGCGAGTCGCCGAGATTGGCGGTTAAAGACAGCATCCTGAGGCTATCCAGAAACTTTCTGCCGGCTTCCAATCCTCCTTTTAGATCAAAACATACTATGCCTCCTCCATTAAACATCTGCTTTTTGGCAATAGCGTGCTGAGGATGGCTTGGCAACCATGGATACCTCAGCGAAGCGATCTTCGGATGGTTTTCCAGTTTCGTAGCAATATATAAGGCGTTGGAGGTATGACGTTCCATTCTCGCATCCAGCGTTTCAATACTCTTACTCAATACCCATGCATTAAACGGAGAGATTGATGGTCCGGTGCTGCGGCAGAACAGGTAAATGTCATATATCAGTTCCGACCGGCCGACCACTACTCCACCAAGAACACGACCCTGCCCGTCCATCCACTTTGTGGCAGAATGTATCACCAGGTCGGCACCAAAGTCAATCGGCCGCTGACCTACCGGGGTGGCGAAACAGTTGTCGACACATAGAATCACGCCATACTTCTTAGCAATCGCCGATATTTTTTCAAGGTCAATGATATCAAGACCCGGGTTAGTTGGTGTTTCGAGAAAGATCATTTTGGTATTCGGCCGAATGGCTGCTTCCCACGTGTCAGGCTCATTCGGACTTACATAGGTATATTCGATTCCATAACGCGGAAGGAACTTGGTAACAACAGTATGGGTGCTTCCGAAGATTGCATTAAACGAAACGAGGTGATCGCCTTGTTTCATGAGGGCCATAAAAGTTCCGAATATGGCACTCATCCCTGAAGCAGTAGCAAACCCATCTTC
>JAFAGE010000412.1 GCA_023423015.1 Bacteroidota bacterium | reverse complement strand
GGATGTGCTCACCCTTTATTATGCCTACAACCCCGATTCGGATCTGCTCACGGGGAAGGGATTAGTTATTGGCGGTAGCCACAACATACACCAGGTGAACGACGAAGTGCATTACGGCGACCTCAGCGCGGTTCTGCTACAAAATTCACCTTTCTGGGGATCGTGGATCAAAACACCCGAACTGAGTATTGCGCTTATGGACGAGTGGGAAGAGAAAATTGAACGGCTCGCCGAATCGACCATCAAGGAAAATGTGACCTCCATATCGGGAGTTCCCACCTGGACGCTGGTTTTATTCAAGCGTATACTTGAGATTACTGGCAAATCGGCGATTGCCGATGTATGGCCAAATCTCGAACTCTATATTCACGGCGGCGTTTCGTTTAAACCATACCGTGAGCAGTTTCATAAAATCATTGGCAAAAAAATCTTCTACCAGGAAACCTACAACGCCAGCGAAGGATTTATTGCTGCCCAGGAAAACCTGGACGAAGAAGGCATGCTCCTTTTTGTGGACCATGGCATCTTCATGGAATTTATGCCAATACAGGAGTATGGAAAGCCAGATCCGCAAACAATCGGCTTGCACGATGTGGAACTGGATAAAAACTACGCCCTTGTAATCAGCACCAATGGCGGGCTATGGCGCTATCTCCTGGGCGATACCATCCGTTTTACATCATTGAGACCGTTCCGCATTGTAGTTAGCGGAAGGATCAAACATTATATCAATGCATTCGGAGAAGAGGTAATTGTAGACAATACGGATCGCGCAATTTCCATGGCGTGTGAAAAATGCGACGCAATCGTGAATGATTATACCGCCGCTCCTGTATATTTTAGCGATGAAGGCAATGGTGCACATGAGTGGCTGGTTGAGTTTGAAAAGAAGCCGAATGACATAGATGTATTCACACGCGAACTCGACAAAGCATTGCAGTCGTTAAACAGCGACTACGAGGCAAAACGCTACAAAAATATCGCACTGAACATGCCCGTAATGCGCGTATTGGAGAAGGGAACTTTTAATGAATGGCTGAAGAGCCGGGGTAAACTTGGTGGCCAGCACAAAGTTCCCAGGTTGAGTAACGAGCGTACATACGTGGAAGAAATTCTGAACAGCGAAGTCAATTCAAGATTAAGTTAAATACATGAAACTACTCGAAAACAAAGTTGCCATTGTAACAGGAGCTGCGCGTGGAATTGGTGAAGCAATCGCCATTAAGTTTGCAGAACACGGCGCCCATGTTGCATTTTCCTATGTAAGCGAAAGCAGTGCACAAAAAGCTGCTGACCTCGAAAAAAAACTTGTTGATCTCGGCATAAAAGCAAAAGCTTACCGGAGCAATGCAGGTATTCTGACTGAAAGTGAATCTATGGTAAACGAGGTAGTTAAGGAGTTTGGAACGATAGATATCTGCGTGAATAACGCAGGGATATCGAAAGACAACCTTTTACTTCGAATGACCGAACAACAATGGGATGACGTAATCACCACCAACCTCAAGAGTGTATTTAATATGACAAAGCAGGTGATCAGACCCATGATGAAAGCTCGCAAGGGTTCGATCATCAACATGAGCTCGATTATCGGCATGCGTGGCAATGCAGGACAATCGAGCTATGCGGCCAGCAAGGCAGGCATCATCGGGTTCACAAAATCGATGGCGCATGAGCTGGGCAGCCGAAATATTCGTTGCAATGCACTTGCTCCCGGCTTTATCGAGACTGATATGACGCACTACCTGAAAGAAGGTGAAGCCGCAAAAGCATTCATGGAAAAAATTCCGATGGGTCGTTTTGGTACAAGCGAAGAAATTGCAAACGCAACTTTATTCCTTGCATCCGACATGGGTTCGTACGTTACGGGTCAGGTGATCAGCGTTTGTGGCGGATTGAATATCTGATTGTCAGGTTCCTGATTTACGGGCAAGTTTAGCAAGAGCATCCCTGGTGAATCCACCAAGCGCAAGACGCCCGCTGATTGCTGCGCGTTCGGTTAACAACTGGTCCCAGTGCTCAGTGCCAGCCCACAATACCTGCTTCAGTTCAGACATTGCATCTACACTTGAATGAGAAAGGGCATGTGCCAGTCGCGAAACCGACTCATCCATTTCTTCTTTCGTGTGGTGCAATTCCGAAAACAATCCTTTACGCAATGCCCATTCGGCTTTTCTCCACATGGTAGCATCGATGGCGAGGGATGAAAATGCAGACTTGCCTATTTTTCTTTCAACTGCCGGGGCAATTACAAAAGGACCAAACCCGATCGAGAGCTCGCTGAGTTTGATTTCTGCACCTTCCACTGCTATCGCATAGTCGGCCGCAGCAACAATACCCACTCCTCCTCCTACGCTTTTTCCCTGAACACGGGCAATGATCAGCTTCGGACATTTTCGCATGGCGTTGATCACATGCCCGAATCCGCTGAAAAATTTCAATCCATCTTCATGGGTTTTTAAAGATGTAAGTTCATCAAACGACGCACCTGCACAGAATGCACGATCTCCGGCAGACCGCAATACGATGACTTTTGTTGTGAAGTCCATGCCCGCATGATGGATTGCCTGCGCAAGGTCGTGCAGCAGCGTGGCAGGAAGCGAATTACTCTGTGGATGATAAAACTCAATCGTGGTGATTGATTGGTGCGTTTCCGACTTTACATAAGGCTGTCCATTCATAATTCATCATTTTAATTTTTTCTCCTCACCATGGTAAGTATGGTAGCAATGGCCACTTCTTCGCCTGTTTCGTCTGTGACTTCCACCAGCCATTTTACTATTCCTTTGGGAATGTCATTTTCATCTTTCTGGTCCTGTATTGTTTTTTCTTTGCAGGTAAGTTTTACCCCTATTGTTGATCCCGCATACACAGGTTTCAAAAAACGGCACTCGTCGATGCCATAATTCAGTAGTACAGGTCCCTTCTTTCCATCTACAAACAAGCCTGCAGCAGCACTCAAAATAAAATAGCCATGTGCTACAGGTTTTTCAAACATTGTTCCCTCCAGCGACGTATGATCGATGTGAGCATAAAAATGATCCCAGCTGATATTCGCAAAGTTCACAATGTCGGCTTCGGTGATCGTTCTTTTTCCTGTAATAACGGCATCGCCTACACGTAGCTCTTCAAAATATTTCCTGAAAGGGTGTTTCTCGTCTTCCATCACAGGTGCGTGCTGGTGGTAGCTGTTTGTTACCGCTGTAATAAATGAAGGCGAACCCTGCAACGCAACACGTTGCATGTAGTGCTTTACTCCACGAATTCCTCCCATCTCTTCACCTCCTCCGGCCCGGCCGGGACCACCATGCACCAGGTTTGGCAAAGGAGACCCGTGGCCCGTACTCTCTGCGGCACATTCGCTGTTCAGAATTAATATTCTTCCATGATGAGTTCCTGCACCGTAAACAAATTCACGCGCAACGCGGTGACTGGCGGTAACGATTGTGGACACCAGCGAACCTTTTCCTTTGTTCGCCAGTTCCAGCGCTTCAGCTTCTGTTTTGTAGGGCATGATGGTACTCACAGGCCCGAATGCTTCAACCGTATGTGAATTCTCATTTGCAAAAGGCTTATCGTTCAGCAGCAGTAACGGACTGATGAAAGCTCCCACTGCCGGATCCGCGTCAATCACCTGTACACTGTCGAGCGAGCCATATACCAGCTGGCTGGCCGCAAGCAGCTTCTTTACCTGTTCACGAACTTCTTCGCGCTGTTGAATTCCCGCAAGAGATCCCATTCTTACCTTCTCATTCTGCGGGTTTCCAATAGCTGTTTTGCTCAGCGCATTGGCGATCGCACGCCATATTTCGTCCATCTTGTTTTCGGGAACAAAAATTCGTCGGATAGCAGTGCATTTCTGCCCTGCCTTCACAGTCATTTCCTTTTTTACTTCTTTGAGAAAGATGTCCCACTCCGGAGAGCCGGGTTCCACATCGGTTCCGAGCACGATGCAATTCAGCGAGTCGGCCTCCATATTGAAGGGCACATTATTTTCAAGAATTGCCCTGCCTGTTTTTAGTTTCAGCCCAGTGCTTGCTGATCCGGTGAATGTTACCACGTCCTGCGCAGTAACATGATCAAGCAGATCGCCTGCTGAACCGCAGATCAACTGTAACGCACCCTCAGGAAGAATCTGTGATCGAATGATTTCGCGAACAACGGCCTCCGTGAGGAAAGAAGTAATTGTTGCCGGCTTAACGACAGCCGGTACGCCGGCCAGCAGGTTAACTGCAATTTTTTCCAGCATTCCCCACACCGGAAAATTGAAGGCATTGATGTGAATGGCTACACCTTCTTTAGGAACCATAATGTGTCGCGCGGTAAATTTACCGTTCCTGCTCAGGTTCACAGCCTCGCCATCTATAGCAAATGGATCATCGTTGAATTTTCTGCGAAGTGATGCATAAGAAAACAGGTTGCCGATACCGCCTTCAATATCAATCCAGCTATCGGTTTTTGTTGCTCCCGTTTTGTAGCTTATCGTGTAAAATAGCCCGAGGCGTTTTTGCAGGTGAAGTGCCAGGCCTTTCAGCATACGGCCACGCTCGTGAAAAGTCATTCGCCGGAGGGCAGGGTTGCCTTTTTCTCGTGCGTATTTAAGAATGGCTGAGTAATCAAGACCCTGGGTAGAAGCATGGGCAATCAGGCTGCCCGAAACTGCGTCGTAAAGCGGTTGTCCATCGCCGTCGCCTTCAACCCAGTTGCCTGTTATGTAATTTTGTAGTTTGTTCATGGCAAGCAGTGGTTAACGAAAATACTGTAATTGCCATTATTGGTTTAAACTTGTGCAGTTATTCAAATCTACATTTATGTTCAGAATATGTCTCGTGTTCGCAGCAGCAATAATTTTCGTTGCCTGCGGCAGCAACCCTTCTACCGACAGAAAAGACGGTTTCTCTGATGTTGCGAAAACACCTGAGGATTCAATGTTCCAGGTGGTGATGAATGGACACGATACCGCGATGGCGCAGATGGGTAAACTTTCGCGCTACAGGACACAGGTGCAACAAGATCTCGATTCACTGCAAAAACTTAAAAGTACATCAGCAAGAAGCCTGCATGCTACTTATTCGGACCTGTACACGTCGTTGAAGGGTGCCGAAGACGGCATGAACCGTTGGATGGATGAATTTGTGATTGATACGGCACAGGATGATATTCCGACAAGAATGAAATACCTGGCCGATGAGCAGGTAAGGGTAGAACGTGTGAGAGACAGCATTTTTTCTGCGCTTTCGCGTGCTGATTCACTGCTCAGGAAGAAATAGGCATTGCTGCCTATTTACCTTCTTCGTATTTCTTTTCAGCTTCTTTCGCCTTTTCGAAATCAAGCACCACTCCATTAATGCAGTACCTCAGGCCTGTTGGAGGGGGACCATCTTCGAACACGTGACCAAGATGTGATTTGCAGCGGCCACACATGACTTCAGTCCTCTTCATGCCATGGCTGTTATCGGCTTCGTAAATCACACTGCCTTTTGAAATTGGCTGATAAAAGCTTGGCCATCCGCAACCGCTCTCAAATTTTGTATCACTGATGAACAAAGCGTTACCACAGGCTGCGCAGTAGTAAGTACCCTTTTCATCGAATTCTTCATACTTGCTCGACCACGGACGTTCTGTTCCTTTCTGGCGTGCGATGTAATACACATCCTTCGGCAACACTTTCTTCCATTCTTCTTCCGTCAGGCTCACCTGGCTGCTGTCGCTACGCGAATACACCGGGTTGGCTGGTTTATTTTCGTTGTTCATAGATTGCTTTACTTTTTTATCGTTCGTTTGTGAATAGGTGCATTGCTGCAAAAAAGCCGCCGCAATAAATAAGAACATCATTTTTGCGAAAGGTGTGGCAGATGCAAGCGCACGATTCAGTATCCTTTTCATCCTGATCTGTAGTTGTTATATCAAATTTACGATATCCGGGCCCGGATGGATGCCTCGTGCCCCGGGAGGGGCCATTATATATTTGTTAAAGGATTTTCAGCCCATGTCCTTTATATTTACGCCCCCATCAATACGGATGGTTCAGGATTGCCAATTATTTAATACATCCGCATGTTTAATCTCATTTTATTTGGCCCTCCCGGCAGTGGCAAGGGCACACAATCTGAAAAGCTCATAGACAAATATGGTCTGATTCACCTTTCTACAGGTAACCTCCTCCGCGACGAAATTGTTCGCAGGACCGAGCTGGGGCTTGAAGCCAAGAAATTTATGGACAATGGGCAGTTGGTGCCCGATTCAGTAGTAATCGGCATGATTCGCTCTGCAATCACTTCAAATCCACACGCTAAGGGATTCCTTTTCGATGGTTTCCCCCGCACTGTTGCACAGGCACAGGCCCTGGATGAGCTCCTTGCTGAAAATCGCTCAGAAATTAATGCAGTGCTGGCTCTGGAAGTTGGCGAAGAAGAATTGGTGGAACGCTTGCTGAATCGCGGAAAAACTTCCGGCCGCAGCGATGACATCAACGAAACAGTAATTCGCGCACGAATCACTGAATACCAGAATAAAACAGCGCCCGTTGCCGGCTACTACGAACAATTCGACAAATTCTTCCCGGTACAGGGTGAGGGTGACATCGAATCCATTTTTGACGCACTTTGTGCAGAAATCGAGGCAAAAAGGGTGCAATAACCACTGGAACCCGCATTGATTTAGCCTTCATATCTTCGCCGCGTGCGAAAAAACAGGAAAATCGTTCTCGAAAACGTACGGGTAGAAGACTATGCAGCTGAAGGAAAATCGCTCGCCCGAGTAGATGGCAAAGTGATTTTTATTGAAGATGCCGTGCCTGGCGATGTCATCAACGTACGGCTCAGCAAGAATAAGAAAGACTGGGCCGAAGGCAAGCCAACCGAATACATTTCCTATTCACCTGAGCGTGTTCAACCATTCTGCCAGCATTTTGGGGTTTGCGGTGGCTGTCAATGGCAGATGTTGCCATATGAAAAACAATTAAAATATAAGGAGAAGCAGGTTAAAGAAGTGTTGGCCCGCATCGGTAAGGTTGCCCTTCCACCTTTCGAACCTATTGCTGGTGCTTTTCCCGAAACACGCTACCGCAATAAGATTGAATATACTTTCAGTAACAAGCGATACCTGCTTCCTGGAGAACTGAACGATGAACTTGTTTCGTCGAGGCAAAATGTTGCAGGATATCACGCTAAAGGATTGTTTGACAAAGTAGTTGACATCCGTGAATGCCATCTCCAACACGAACCCACAAATGAAATCAGGCTGGCAGCGAAAGAATTTGCGCTGGACAACGAATATAGTTTCTACGATATACGTGAGCACCGTGGTTTCATGCGTACCATGCAACTGCGGCTCTGCCGGTCGGGCGAACTGATGGTGAACATGGTTTTTGGTGAGGATGATGAGGCAAAAGGACGCGCTTTGCTCGATCACCTTCTGCATCGTTTTCCGGCAATTACCACGCTTTTGTACACCATCAACACCAAAAAGAATGATAGCATGCACGATCTTTCACCCGTCATCTATTCGGGTAAAGGATTCGTGATTGAAACGCTGGAAGATTTCTCGTTTAAAATCGGCCCAAAATCATTCTTCCAGACAAACACCTACCAGGGTGAGAACCTGTACCGGATAGCTCGGGAGTACGCTGAACTCACGGGTAAGGAAACTGTGTACGACCTTTACTGCGGAACCGGGAGTATAGGCATTTTTATGAGCCGGCTTGCAGGAAAGATTATAGGGGTTGAAGTAATCAAGGAAGCTGTAGATGACGCCGTACAAAATGCCGCTATTAACGGTATTGAACATGCGAAATTCGTAGCGGGCGATGTAGCCAATGTATGCGATGATGCTTTCTTTGCACGGCATGGACGGCCCGACGTTATCGTAACAGACCCTCCAAGGGCCGGGATGAGTGCCGAATTAACCCATAAGATCCTCGAAATTGCTGCACCTACCGTGGTTTATGTAAGCTGTAATCCCGCTACACAGGCTCGTGATCTCGGAATGCTGAAAGACAAATATGAGGTATCACGAGTGAGGCCGGTAGACATGTTCCCGCATACACATCACATTGAAAATGTAGTGCAGCTGAAGATCAAATAAACGTTAACCCCCGGGAGCGTTCCATGAAACATTCCGATATTCGTAACTAAACTTAGTTTTTGGATGACAGATGTTCGAATGAGCAATTTTCAGTCGATACCACCGGTGATAAAAAACCTGGTGATATTGAATGCACTGGTTTATTTAGCACAGGTAATATTTGGCCAGCGATTTCCGTTCGCTGCAGAAAACCTTTTTGCACTCCACGATGTGCGCTCGGTATTTTTCCGTCCCCACCAGCTCGTCACGCACATGTTCATGCATGGAAGCTGGACGCACTTGCTTTTTAATATGTTTGCTTTGTGGATGTTTGGCAGCATTCTGGAAAATCTCTGGGGCGCGAAACGCTTTTTAATCTTTTATGTTAGCTGCGGATTGGGTGCGGCATTTCTTCACCTTGGCGTGTTATATATGGAAATGACGCCGGTTATCGAGGAGTTTCGGTCATTGCCGGCAGCCATGCAGGAACAGTACCTCAGATCTGAAAAATTTGTTCTGAATAGCGCCACTGTTGGCGCCTCCGGGGCTGTATTCGGCTGCCTTGCCGCATTTGGTTATCTCTTCCCAAACAGCCTGATATATCTTTACTTCTTCATTCCGATGAAAGCCAAATGGTTTGTTATCATCTATGCAGGCCTGGAGCTGTGGCTGGGCGTTCAAAACTCAGCGGGCGATAACGTAGCGCACTGGGCACACCTGGGTGGCGCATTGGTTGGATTTTTGCTGGTTCTCTATTGGAATAGAAGAAACCGGCGTCACTTTTATTAACTTCGTTTTGTAAATTCATAAAAACTTTGTTGTGCTGAGAGAGGACCGTTACCGCAAAAAGATGCTGCTTGGCCAGGATGGTAACTCGCTGATCATGATGATCGCCATACTGGCGCTGATTTTCTGCATTTTCAAGTTTATTTACATCACGTATTATCTTTCCGGACTTAGTCAACAGTCGTTTTACGATAACATCTTCAACTGGTTTATTCTGCCCGCTGAAGTGCCTAAAATTCTTGACCGCCCCTGGACCATTCTCACCTACATGTTCATGCACGATGGCGTGTTCCATATGCTGGGAAATGTGCTCTGGTTGTGGGCGTTCGGATACATTCTGCAAGACCTGGCGGGCAACAATAAACTCGTTCCGCTTTTCCTGTACGGGGGCGTTGCGGGTGCATTCCTTTTCGTGCTGGCCAATAACCTGTTCCCGGTTCTATCGTCGCAGATCGATGGCAGAACCTTACAGGGTGCATCGGCAGGCGTAATGGCCATAGCAATAGCTACAACGGCCCTCGCTCCCGACTACCGCATATTCCCGATGCTAAACGGCGGCATTCCCCTGTGGATCATTACGATCATCTTCGTGATAATTGACTTCGCCAGTATTCCCAGCGAAAATGGAGGAGGTCATATCGCCCACATCGGCGGAGCGTTGATCGGTTTACTGTTCGTGGTTCAGTTGAAACGTGGACGCGATTGGAGTACTCCGCTTAACCGCTTTTTCAGCTGGTGCGCAAACCTGTTTAATCCTGAAAAAAAGGAATGGAAGAAAACAGCTCGCAAAGAATATCACTACAATACCAAAGGCTCTCAGCCTTTCAGGAAAGTTTCAAACATCACCCAAAAAAGAGTTGACGAGATCCTCGATAAAATCAATCTTCATGGCTACAGGTTCCTGACCGAGGAAGAAAAAGACATCCTTAAGCGGGCAGCGGAAGACGAACATTTGTAATTTTAAAGCATGGCCCCCGTTTTCCGGAAATTTACCAAAAGGGTTTTTGTTGCTCTTAATCTGGTCGTTTCCAGTTTATTTTTGCTGGCCTGCTGCAATGCTTTCCTGCCACCACAGGATTTCTGGTTTGTAGCTATCCTCGGAATAGGTTTTCCTTTCCTGCTGGTACTAACACTGGCTTTTCTTCTATTCTGGGCAGTTTTCCGCTCAAGATGGGCTTTTCTTTCACTCGCCTGCCTCGTAATAGGATATACAAATATCCGCGCACTTATTGCCTTCAATTATGGCAAAGATGTGAAGCTGGAAAAACCAAAAAACGCATTGCGCGTTTTGTCGTGGAATGTAAGCTGGTTTGATGAACAAACGCGGGCCGACAAACACCGGATCACTTACAGGAAAGACATCCTGGATTATATTGAAAAGACTTCTCCCGACATACTCTGCTTCCAGGAATATGTGGAACCAAATACCAGGTTCAGGGACTATAACAACTATAAGGATATTACCCGGATGGGATACCCATATAGCATCATTGCGTTTGACTATAAGGGATGGAAAGAAACCTGGAAGTCGGGAGTAGCGATTTATTCCAAGTATCCTATCATCGACACCTTTCATATCCATTATCCCGGCCCACGGAATTTCCGCGCCGGCGAGAGCCTCATTGCTATCGACATCAACCACGATGGTCAAAAGATCAGAGTTTTTAATACCCATCTACAGTCTTTCCTGTTCAAGCAGAAAGACTACCGGGATCTTGAAATCATCAAAACTGCTTCCGATAGTATGCTTGAAGCTTCGCGGTCGGTTATGCGTAAACTCACACAGGCATACCGGTTCAGAGGACAGCAGGCTGATATTGTCAAAAAACACCTTCAGAATAGCCCATATCCCACCATTATCGCGGGCGATTTCAACGATATCCCGAATTCTTACGCCTATTTCCAGATCAGGAAAAACCGCCAGGATGCGTTTATCGAGGCTGGCAAAGGCATCGGAAGAACCTTCTTCAACCTCTCACCCACCCTGCGCATCGATTATATTATGCCCGACGAAAACTTCGAGGTTCTTCAATATATCAGTAATGCTCTGCCCTATTCTGAACATTATCCCGTTATTGCTGACCTTCGGCTCAAGGATACTGCAAATTGATCCATATTTTTGTTGCCCTTAGAAGCGCGACAGATGGGCACATTAAAGGTTTATAATTCATATACAAGACAGAAAGAAGAGTTTACCCCGTTAACCCCCGGACATGTGGGCATGTACGTTTGCGGACCCACCGTTAGCGGAGAAAGCCACCTGGGGCATGCAAGGCCATACGTAACCTTCGATATCATCTACCGCTACCTGATGCACCTGGGGTATAAGGTGCGGTATGTACGCAACATCACCGACGCAGGCCACTTCGAAGAAGAGGGACGCGAAGCCGAAGATAAAATTGCAAAGAAGGCCGTCCTGGAAATGCTGGAACCGATGGAGCTGGTGCAGAAATACACCAACCTGTTCCACTGGGCAATGAAGCAACTCAACACTCTCGAACCAAGCATAGAACCAACGGCCACCGGGCACATCGTGGAGCAGATCGACATGATCAAAACAATCATGGAGGCTGGTTACGCTTACGAGGTAAATGGCTCGGTGTATTTCGATGTAAAAAAGTATTCCGAGAACTACCCATACGGAAAGTTGAGCGGAAGAATCGTGGATGACCTTCTCGAAACTACCCGTACCCTGGAAGGGCAGGATGAAAAACGAAACAAAGGTGATTTCGCATTATGGAAATCGGCACCGCCTCAACACATCATGCGCTGGAGCAGCCCTTGGGGACAGGGCTTCCCGGGGTGGCACATCGAATGTTCTGCCATGAGTACAAAATATCTTGGAAAAGAATTCGACATTCATGGAGGGGGTATGGATCTGCAATTCCCACATCACGAAAGCGAAATAGCGCAAAGCACCATCTGCAATAAGCATTTACCCGCCCGTTACTGGATTCATAATAACATGATCACGGTAAACGGACGAAAGATGGGAAAGAGCTACAATAACCAGATCCGCCTCACCGAAATGTTTGATGGCACACATCCGCTGCTGGCAAAGGCTTACAGCCCGATGACCATCCGCTTCTTCATACTGCAAACACACTACAGGAGCACACTCGATTTTGGAAATGAAGCATTACAAGCCGCAGAAAAAGGATTGAAACGTTTATGGGAAGCATATGAGACGTTACAAAAATTAGATGTTCCTGCTGTCGAAAAGGCCAGTGATCCTGAACTCGAGACAAGAGTAAATAAACAACTCGATGAACTCGACGAGTTCATGAACGATGACTTCAACACGGCAAAGGTGCTGGCAAACATGTTTGAGCTCGTTCCGGTCATCAATTCTATTCACGACAAACATGTGTCGGCTGATATACTGAGTTCTGCTACGCTTAAAAAATTAAAAGAATATTTCAAGCTTTATATAGAGGATATCCTCGGACTTCAGAGCGATCACCAGAATGATGATGGAAAACTCGCGGGCGTGGTAAACCTGCTTATAGAACTTCGAAAAGAAGCCAGGTCGAAGAAAGATTACGTCACCTCAGATAAAATCAGAAATCAGCTGCAGCAACTGGGAATTATCCTGAAAGATGAAAAGAATGGCAACATCAGCTGGACAATAAACTAAGCTGGTAACATGCATCCATACGTCAATCATCTTTCTAAAGACAAACGCTTCAGCAGGTTGATAAAGGAGCATGGTGAAAT
>JAFAGE010000010.1 GCA_023423015.1 Bacteroidota bacterium | reverse complement strand
CACCTGAACCTAACAAAACAACTCTTAGTAACAAACTACAACGAAGCATTCGTTCGCCTGCGCGATATCTTCACCGAAGTGGAATGGCTGCTGCACGATAAACCCGTTCGTGAATATGATTACTAGTACGACCAGATCGTGTGCACCGGCGAATTGATGTCGACGCTGATAATGAGTGAATACCTCAACGAATCGCAGATAAAGAATACGTGGGTAGATGTAAGGGATATCTTGCGAACCGACGACAGCTTCCGCGATGCGGCAATTGACTGGAATTTTTCGTTGGGGAAGATATCTTCTGAATTAATGCCTCTTTTCGAAACCAATAACCTTGTAATTACGCAGGGTTTTATCGGTGCGACAGACGAAAATGAAAGTACTACGCTGGGCCGTGAGGGCAGCGATTACACAGCTGCTGTGTTTGCGAATATGTTGAATGCAACGGGGGTCACTATCTGGAAAGATGTGGAAGGAGTAATGAATGCCGACCCGCGCCTTTTTCCCGATGCCGTTTTCCTGCAAAACCTCGATTACGACGAAGTGGTGGAAATGGCATATTACGGTGCGCAGGTTATTCACCCGAAAACGATCAAGCCACTCGAGAACAAAAACATTCCGCTATACGTGAAGTGTTTTCTCGATAAATCCTTGCCAGGTACCACCATCAGCGATAAACCCGTGCACGACCTTCCGCCCGTTATTGTGTTGAAGCCGAACCAGGTGCTCATGCACTTTCACACAAGAGATTTTTCGTTTGCCGATGAAAAGCCCATCATGAAGCTAATGGACCTGCTCTCTTCATTACATATTCATGCAAACCTGCTGCAGACAGGCGCGGTAGGCATTGACGTGTGTGTAGACGACAAAGCGGACAAGATCGAGAAACTCGCCTTGTCCGCTTCAGAACAATTTGACGTGCAGGTCGAAAAAAATCTTACACTCCTGACCATCCGGCATTACCGCAACGAACTGTTGCATTCTTTGTCGGCCGGTAAGCGTGTTCGCCTGCAGCAACAAACGCCACACACTGTGCAGCTGTTGTTACAGGATTAAAGGAGAATTGCGATAAGGTAAATTACCAGCGCAATACCGAATCCGATCCATGCCCATTTGATAACGCTTGAATCTCCGATCAGGTAAGCGATCAACACGCCGATAACAGATAAGAGCAATCCAAGAATAAAACCCCCGATGTTGAAGTCACCTGTATCAACTGCGTTGGCCATCGTTGTTGAATCAATCTTTTCATTGTTCTTAATTGCCTTCTTAATTTTCTTCTGGGCAATTTTCAACGAAATCTTTTTGGTGAGCGAAAGTTTTTCTCCGGTAAGCTCCTTGTATTTCTTTGGAGTGAGTGCGAGAAATTCCTCCACATTCATACCCGCCAGCGGCGACACAGAAGTGCTTTCAGATTTAATCGGCTCTGTAGGGGGAACAACAACAGCCGAAGATGGAATAGTAAAGATCATCAGCGCGAAAGCCAGCAATGAGAATCTTGATAAGCTGCGGTAAATGTAGGTTTTGGCCATAGACTGTTTTTTGTTAAAGTTAGTATAAATTCCATGCCACAAAAAAAACCCTGTCTCTGATAGACAGGGTTTTATATAAGTACTTGTTATGAATCTTACTTAACCTCTTCGTATTCTGCGTCGGTAACGTTTTCGTTGCCGCTATTTGGCTGCTGCTGCTGTCCACCTGCATTACCCGCAAAACTGTCAGTGCCCGGTTGTGCGCCGCCAGCCTGCTGAGCCTTGTAGATTTCCTCCGAGGCCGCAGTCCACGCGGTGTTCATTTCGGCCACGGCAGCATCAATTGCCGCTATATCCTGGCTCTTATGAGCGTCTTTCAGTTTAGTAAGAGCTCCTTCAATCGGGGCTTTTTTATCAGCCGGAATCTTTTCTCCAAACTCCTTCAGCTGTTTTTCAGTCTGGAATATCAGGCTGTCGGCCTGGTTGATTTTCTCAACCTTTTCTTTAGCCTCCTTATCCGACGACTCATTGGCTTTTGCCTCAGCCTTCATGCGTTCAATTTCATCTTTGGTAAGACCGCTACCTGCCTCGATGCGGATCTTCTGTTCTTTTCCGGTTCCCTTATCCTTAGCCGTTACATGCAGGATACCATTTGCATCAATATCGAATATTACTTCAATTTGCGGCACTCCTCTTGGTGCGGGCGGAATTCCGTCGAGGTTAAACATACCCAGGCTTTTGTTCTGCGAAGCCATAGGGCGCTCACCCTGTAAAACGTGGATCTGAACTCCTGGCTGGTTATCGCTCGCGGTTGAGAACACTTCCGATTTTTTTGTAGGAATTGTAGTATTCGAGTCGATTAAACGGGTCATTACGCCACCCATTGTTTCGATACCGAGCGAAAGCGGCGTAACGTCGAGCAACAACACATCTTTCACTTCACCTGTAAGAACCGCTCCCTGGATAGCTGCGCCGATGGCAACCACTTCATCGGGGTTTACGCCCTTACTTGGTTTGCGGCCAAAGAACTTTTCTACTATTTCCTGCACTTTCGGGATGCGGGTACTACCACCCACCAGGATCACTTCGTTTACTTCCGAAGCATTCATGCCTGCATCTTTCAATGCCTGCTCACAGGGTTTCAAACATCTTTCAAACAGGTTGTCTGCCAGTTGTTCAAATTTTGCTTTTGTCAATTTTTTCACCAGGTGTTTGGGTACTCCATCCACCGCGGTGATATATGGCAGATTGATTTCTGTTTCACTTGTCGACGACAGTTCAATTTTCGCTTTTTCAGAAGCTTCCTTCAGGCGTTGAAGCGCCATCGGGTCTTTGCGGAGGTCTACACCTTCTTCGCTTTTGAATTCGTTTGCCAGCCAGTCCATAACCACTTTATCGAAGTCGTCACCACCAAGGTGTGTGTCACCGTTAGTGCTCTTTACTTCGAACACACCTTCACCAAGTTCCAGGATGGAAATATCGAACGTACCACCGCCAAGGTCGAACACGGCAATTTTCATGTCGTGCGCTTTCTTGTCGAGGCCGTAAGCGAGAGCTGCTGCTGTAGGTTCGTTTACGATACGGCGAACAGTAAGTCCGGCAATTTCACCGGCTTCTTTGGTTGCCTGGCGTTGCGCATCGTTGAAGTAAGCGGGAACAGTGATCACTGCTTCCTTCACTTCCTGGCCGAGGTAGTCTTCGGCTGTCTTCTTCATCTTCTGGAGAATCATTGCCGAAATTTCCTGCGGCGTATATAAACGACCGTCTATGTCAATACGTACCGTATTATTGTCACCTTTAGCTACTTTATAGCTGATGTGTCCCATTTCTTCAGTCACTTCGTCAAACCTGCGGCCCATAAAGCGCTTTACGGAAGAGATGGTGTTTTGCGGGTTGGTAATTGCCTGTCTTTTTGCGGGATCACCCACTTTCCGTTCGCCATTCTTCAGGAATGCCACTACCGAAGGCGTAGTTCGGCGTCCTTCTTCGTTCGGTATTACTACAGGTTCTGTTCCCTCCAACACCGACACACAGCTGTTGGTAGTTCCAAGGTCAATTCCTATTATTTTTCCCATGATTGTGATTTTTCGTTCACAAGTGATTAACAATGATTATGCCGCGGCGGTAATAATGAAAAAATGTCAGCTTTCCGATGTGTCGTTGCCCATCTTGAAAGTGAAGTACTTCTGGGTGAAATAGCTGAAGCTGACAACAATCACGGTGGTGATCATTTTGGAGATGGTGGGATATATCAGGAAGTACTCAACGAACAGTTTGATGAAGATGTAGTTGAGGTATACGCATACAAGCACCAGGAGAAAATAGCGGAACAGCTGGATGCGGCCGCGCAGGATGGAGCCCGGGAACACGATAAAGCGGTTCAGCAGGTAACCTGTAGGAAAGCTTACGGCAAATGCCATGAGGAATGCGGCGATGTGTGGACTGATAGCTCCCACCGGCGTATATACGATCTTTTTCTGCAGAATGTAGTTGTATGAAATGAAGTAGAGCAGTATGTCGAGCAGCGTATTACCACCTCCACAGGCTGCATACCGGAAAGTCTGAATGGGCATCACTTTCCTGAAAGGGATATAAAAAAAGTCTATGACCGCCAGGATCCATCCTTTCAACATGCGCGCAAAGCTAGGGAAAGATGGCAGAAGGCAGATGGCAGATGGCAGATGAGTTTGTGAGCGGTGAGCAGTGAAAGGTGAGAGGAAGGCATAGGGCATAAGGCATAAGGCAGAGGGCAGATGGCAGAAGGCAATAAATATGAAAAGATATGAATGAAAAAGCTGCGCAGCCTATGCGCAGCTTCTTACGAGTTAAGGGGGTAATAGGTGACAAATATGTATAATATACATCTTCAAAGAACAGGCTTATGTTTTTTTTGATGAAAATCATCATATCATATCAGCCTTCTGCCGTCTGCCATTTGTCATCTGCCCTATGCCCTATGCCTTATGCCCTATGCCATCTGCCATCTGCCTTCTGCCATCTGCCGTCTGCCTTCTTCTCCCCTTTCACTTCTCACCTTTCACCGCTTTCCCTAGCTTTGCGCTCTCAAAAACAGTGGCATGGGTATAGCATCATTGATTCAACAGGCGGTAGCAGAAGAACTTAAGAAATTTTACAACCTCGACCTGTTACCAGCCTCGGTGCAGGTAATTGAAACAAAACCTGAGTTTGAGGGCGATTACACCGTCGTTCTTTTCGGTCTCACAAAAGAGCTGCGTAAGTCTCCCGATGTAATTGGCAAGGAACTCGGTTTACAATTGCAGAAGAACCATACTCACATCATTTCAGCGCACAACGTTATAAAAGGCTTTCTCAATATTTCAGTAGCCGATCAATTCTGGCTGCAGTTTCTCGCCCTTCATTTTGGAGATTCAGCTTACGGTCAACAGCCACCAATGGGGCAGTCGGTGATGGTTGAATATGCTTCACCCAACACGAATAAGCCGCTTCACCTCGGTCACCTCCGTAACATCTTCCTGGGATGGAGTATTTCCGAAATTTATCGCGCCGCAGGTTACGACGTTAAGAAGACATGTATCGCAAACGACCGTGGTATTCACATCTGCAAAAGCATGATTGCATGGAAACTCTTCGCCAACGGCGCGACCCCTGCATCAACAAACACAAAAGGCGACCATCTTGTTGGTGATTACTATGTGCAATTTGGCATTGAACACAAAAAGCAAATAAAAGAACTGGTGGCTTCGGGCATGAGCGAAGAGGAGGCGGAGAAAGAAGCTTCGATTATGAAAGCTGCGCAACAGATGCTGGTAGACTGGGAAGCCGGCAAACCTGAAGTGATGGAATTATGGAAAACGATGAATGGATGGGTGTATGAAGGGTTCGATGCCACGTATAAAAAAATAGGTGCCGACTTCGATAAAACATACTACGAAAGTGAAGTGTATCTTCTCGGCAAACAGATGGTGGAAGAAGGTTTAAACAAAGGGGTGTTTACAAAAAAAGATGATGGAAGTGTTTGGATAGACCTTACCAAAGATGGACTCGACGAAAAAATTGTACAGCGCCGCGACGGCACAGCAGTGTACATCACCCAGGATATCGGCCTGGCAGAACTGAAACAACGTGAATTCGGAACCGACCAAAGTATTTACGTTGTTGGCAACGAGCAAGACTATCACTTCAAAGTTCTCAAACTAATCGCCCGGAAATTAGGCATTGCCGGTGCAGATGGCATACATCATCTCAGCTATGGCATGGTAGAACTGCCAAGCGGAAGAATGAAAACGAGAGAAGGCACCGTGGTGGATGCCGACGACATCATTGCAGAAATGGAAAACATTTCGGCCCGTCACACGCAGGAGCTGGGAAAAGTAAAAGACTTCACCGAAGCCGAATTGCAGGAATTATACAGCACTATCGGGTTGGGCGCATTGAAATTTTTTCTTCTTCGCGTAGATCCTAAGAAAAAAATGCTGTTTAATCCGGAAGAGTCCATTGAATTCCACGGTTTCACCGGACCGTTTATTCAATACACATACGCGCGTACGCGCTCAATACTTCGTCGCGAGTTGCCCCTCAATGAGAAAATGGGCGACACTCTCCTACCCCAGGAGAAGAAAATGGTGGTAGAACTGGAGAAATACCCGATTATCATCCAGCAGGCGGTCGACGAAATGAACCCCTCAGTAATTGCCACCTATGCGTTTCGCCTTGCGCAGAATTTCAACTCCTTCCTTACAGAACTTAAAGTACTCACTGCCGAAACGGAAGAGAAGAAAGAATTGCGGCTCCAGATTGCACAATTTACCGCTAACGTAATCCGATCAGCCATGGCGCTGCTTGGAATCAAGGTGCCCGAAAGAATGTGAGAAGGCATCGAAAGATGGCAGATGGCAGATGGCAGATGGCAGGGGGCAGAGGGCCGCTTCCACGCAACCTTTCTTCCAGGTTTGCGTATCTACTTCTCCAAGAGCGAATAATTACGGAAATTCAAACAGGCAAATTCCCATAACTCTCCGGCTTTGGATAACCTGATGAACATTATAGAGGGGTGTGCAAACAACAACAGCGCATGCCAGAAGCAGGTGTATGAGCACTACTATGGGTATGCCCTGAAAATCGTATTTCGTTACGTGTACAGGTACGACAAGGCTGTGGATGTGGTGAACGATGGCTTTGTGAAGATTTTCAGGAACATGTCGAAGTTCTACACTGACGATCCCGATCACATTGAGCAGCGGTTTATGGGGTGGATGAAAAAGATTATGATCAATGCAGCGATAGACGAATTACGCCGCAACAGCATGGTCGCCGAAATCGGCGGTATACCCGAACACGTATGGAACGTTCCGGACAAATCGCTCGGGGCCGATCATTCAATTCTATATAAGGAACTGATCACCCTGGTTAAGAAACTTCCACCTGCGTATCGCGCCGTCTTTAACATGGTAGTGATCGACGGACTCACGCACCACGAAGTTGCCAGACTGCTGGATATCTCCGTGGGCACTTCCAAATCGAACCTGTCGCGTGCCAGGGTGCTTTTACAAAAAAATATTAAAGACCTGGAAGCATCAGCCATATGAAACAATTCGACAACGAAATGGATGAACTGTTCAATAAGGCGGGCCAGGATTATCCCCTGAACACAAACAATAGCGACTGGAACGCTGTGCAATCCGCGTTGCAGTCCGGCAACCCTCCCGTAACAAAAAAGAGAGCATCAAACGGCTACCTGAGGTATCTGCCATTGTTATTGTTGCTGCTTGTGCCGGTTGTTTTCCTGATTACAAACAAGAACACGCATCCTTCTTCAACTACTGAACGTATAAGCGAAACAAGTGCAACCACCGATGCAGCGGCACCGAATGTTCCCGGATCAGATGATAACGGAGTGAAACAGCAGGAGAAGAAATTATTGCCTTCTCAAACGCCTCCAGCATCGCAAAAAAATGTTGCACCAGCTGAAAACACAAGCGGCACCAATAATCAATCGCGCGAAAAAACCGATGACGTTGGAAACAGCAGAAACAGCGATAACGCAGCGAAGAAACCGATTGCAACCGAACCACGTGAGAACAGGATTGCCTCTACTCCCGATAACCGTTCTCTGACACGGTCCGGAAACCCCGGTTCTGCAACTGCAACGACCAACACCGGAAACCGGATTGACGCCGGAGAGCGTAAAGATGGCGTGCCCGCTTTAAACGACCATTCCGGTTTGCATCGTGTTGATGCGTTAAAAGGCAGTGTTAATACATCAGCAGAAAATAACCGTTGGAGAAGCAGGGCCGCCTTTCCATCGCTGATGAATGAACCGTTTAACAAAGGATTCTCATCAATTGACATCCCTTATCCATCTGAACCACGAAGAGAGCTCTTTGCGAATACGGAGAATGGTGATAATAAAGGCGTGAAAGAAAAAGCAAAACCATTCGAGCGCAGGAAAGAAATTTATTACGGCCTGAAAGTGGGGCCAGACCTGAGTATGATCAAAGGCCAGAAGGTAGACAATACCGGGTATGCGATAGGATTAATTGCAGGCTACCAGTTTAGTCCGCGATGGTCCGTAGAAATTTCCGGTTTGTGGAGCAGCAAGAAATATTATTCTGACGGCAAGTATTTTGATAAAACATCAGCTCAAATGCCCGCAAACCTATATCTGATGCAGGTTGATGGAGAATGTAAGATGATCGAAGTTCCGGTTGCGGTTCGCTATATATTTTCAAAATCGCAGAATTCATTTTTTGTAACTGCAGGGTTCAATACCTATTTCATGAACAAGGAACATTATGACTATGAAGCAGATGCAGGATGGGGAGCATACTGGGGATATAAGAATTACAGCAATTCGGGCAATTACTTTTTTTCGAACCTGCAACTCAGCGGCGGTTACCAATTTAAAGTGTTTAACAAAACTAACATACGCATTGAACCTTATCTGCAATTGCCATTGAGCAAAGTTGGCACAGGAAGGATGCCCATTACCAGCGCTGGTGTGCATCTCGGCCTGCTGCGCGAGTCCCGGTAATCACATATCAATCACAACCCGACAATCGGAAACTTAACAGCTGTACATACAGC
>JAFAGE010000441.1 GCA_023423015.1 Bacteroidota bacterium | reverse complement strand
AGCATGGGGTTTATACTGCTCGTAAGTCTTATCGTGAGTGCGCTCGTAGAACTATTGAACCGCCAGCTCACTTCGTATTTTGAAGACTATACGGTATACCTGATTTACATCATCAACATAGCAGTGGTGTTGCTGGTTATTTCTGCCTTGTTCGCCGTAATATTCAAATTACTTCCTGATGCCCGGATACGCTGGAAAGACGCATTTGTCGGCGCTATGTTTACAGCTGTGTTGTTTCTGATCGGGAAATTTGCAATTGGTTTTTACCTCGGTAAAGCAAACCTCGGTATCACATACGGTGCTGCTACATCAATTGTTGTGATTCTTACCTGGGTGTATTATTCAGCCCTGATCCTGTATTTCGGCGCGGAGTTTACCAAAATGAATGCATTACTCAGGGGAGGAGGCATCCGCCCCACCTCTACTTCCGTATTCATTATCAAGAAAGAAGTGTCGGAACTTCCAGATGGACTGCGACACCCGGATGACATTGCAGGCTGACCTATGGCACAAAATTTCCTTAATATCACACAAAGACCCTACTAATATGAACAACGTAAGGAAACCCTCGCTCATATTTGGGCTTATAACAACAGCAGTGTTTTTCATAGGCTTTTTCCTCATGGCCAGTGAAAACGAAAATGGTGCATACATTTTGTACGCCGGGCTCGGCCTGGGCGTTATTTACTGGATCTGGTCGATCATCGAGGTAACCAGCGCAAATGACCTGAAAAAGTATCAAAAAACATTCTGGCTGATTATTGTGGTCGCGGTACCATTTTTCGGTGCATTTTTGTACAATATTTTGCACCAGACCAGAAATAAAATGGTTGCCTGACGAATAAGATTATGGAAAATGTAATCAGTAAAGAAGAAGCTGTAAAAAAGTTTAAGGAATTGGTACGCGAGGTGAACACCTGTATGTTTACCACTATCGACGACAATAGCCGTTTGTTCAGCCGGCCCTTCACAACGGCGAAGATCGATGAGGAGGGAAACGCCTGGTTTTTCACCAATGAGTTTTCCGAAACCATCCAGGAAGTTTCACGCGACAACACGGTGTACCTTATCTATGCACATCCCGGGAAAAACGTGTATGTAAATGTCCGCGGTACCTGCTCAGTTGTTCTCGACAAACAAAAAATTTATGAACTGTGGAACCCGATTCTGAAAGCCTGGTTTCCGGGGGGTAAAGACGATCCGAAACTCTGCCTGGTGAAGGTAGTTACGGAAGAAGCAAGCTACTGGAATAGCAAGTCGGGAAACATGGGTGTGTACTTCAAGATGCTTAAGGCCATTGCCAACCGCGAGAAATACTCTGAAGAAGACGTTGGAAAGCTTAAGCTTTAATGTAATCCTGCTAAAATAATGGTGAACTGAGAATATATCTACGAGGCCTTCTTTCTTTTCGTTTCCAGGCTCGCTTTCAGTTGTTCCATCAGGTCTTTCGACGTTGAATGCACCACCTTCATTTCCGGGGTAGGTATCTTCTTTCCCTTCGCTTTTGCTTCAATAAGCTTCATCAGCTCGTCGGAGTAAGTGTCTTTATAACTGGTAATATCAAATTTTGCGGCTGTCAGCTGGTCAATCAGGGTAATTGCCATTTTCAACTCCGGAGCTTTAGGGGCGGTGTCGGGAATCTTCAATTCCTCTGTCTCGCGTATTTCCTGGGCATACCTGATCTTCTGGAGGATGAGTACTTTGCCGGAGGGCTTTATCAGGCCGAGGCTTTCTTTGGTTCGTAAAACGAACGTTGCAAGGCCGGTTTTACCGCTTTTCTTAAGTGCGTCGCGCAGCAGCACATATGCTTTTTCTCCTCCCTTCTGGGGCTCAAGGTAATAGGGGGTTTCATAATACACGCTGTCTACCTGCTTCTCCTCAACAAACTCGGCTATTTCAATCATTTTGGTTTTTTCCGGGCTGGCTTTCTTAAAGTCTTCGTCGGAAAGAACTACATAGTTTCCGTCGTAGTTGTAGGCCCTGACGATATTTTCCCAGGCAACTTCTTTCCCGGTTTTTTCATTCACCCGTTTGAGGCGGATGTTCGACATATCTTTTTTATCGAGCATGTCGAGATCAAGGTCGCTTTGTTGTGTGGCGCTGAATAGCTTTACAGGAATGTTTACCAACCCGAAGCCTATAGCCCCTGTCCAGATTGATCTCATGATTGAACCATTTAAGATATAAGGTAAAACTTTATGCCATTTCCCGCGCCGCAGGGAAAGTGATCGTGAACTGCGACCCTTTGTTCATCTCCGAACTTACCTCTATCCGCCCCTTGTGCGACTGTAATATGTTCAGGGTAGCGGCCAGGCCCAATCCCAAACCATTACGTTTGGACGTGAAATAGGGCTCAAACAATTTCGACAGGTTCTCTTCAGCAATGCCGGTACCATTGTCGCGGATCTTCACAATATGACTATCACGTTCCGTATCAATGGAGATGTTCAAGATGCCCTTGTCTTCTTCCATCGCTTCTACTGCATTAATGATGATATTCAGAAATGCGAGTTTAAGTTTCTCAGGATCCGCCTTTACATATGCCGGCTGTTTTGCATAGTCTATCTCCAGCTTCACCTTTTGCAGCGTTATACGGTCGAGGGCGGCCGCTATGCTTTCATCAACGATGGTTTGCAAGGGTTTATTTTGCAACGTCATTTCAGCGGGCCTCGATGAATTCAGCAATTCTGTGATGATATCACTGATGCGCTTGCTGTTCCGCTGAATGATTTCCATAAATATGGCCGAATCGTTGAGTTCGCCTACTTCATGATGTAGTTGTTCCAGGGAAAGATTTATGTTGTTCAGCGGATTACGGACTTCGTGTGCAAGTGTCTGTACCAGGCGTCCCGCAGCTGCGAGTTTCTCAGCCTGCAATGTTGCTTTTTCCGCTTTTTTCAGTTCTGTGATATCGTGCAACAATCCGTGTACATATTTCCCGCCGTTAGGATCTGTTTCTGTCGATAACGACAAGATACAGTATTTTCTTTCTCCTTCTTTTGAGCGAAGCTCTATTTCCCTGTCGTGAACGGCTCCCAGTAATGCCAGCCGGTCGCGGATGAAGACGTTTTCCTTTTCATCTAAAAGATCGTAAAGGCTCAGCTGAAACAACTGTTCTCTCGAATACTGAAGCAGCTGTGAAGTTGCCTCATTCACGTCGCGGAACTGCAGGTTTTCCGTAGCAAGAAATACGGCATCTTTGGAACGTTCGAAGATGCTGCGGTACTTTCTTTCATTGGCACGTAATGCCTTTACAGATGCAGCACGCTCGAGCGAATACCGGATACAGCGTTCTACCTTTTCTACATTCAGTTCCGACTTTACGAGGTAATCCATTGCACCAGCCTGCATGGCTTCACGGTCGATAAACTGGTTGCCTTTACCTGTAAGCAGAACCAGGGGTTCTTCGCAACCCATGTTGATTGCTTCCTTAATCAGGTCAAGCCCGGTCTTTGCCCCCAGGTAATAATCAATCAGGTACAGATTGTATTCATCGTTACGGATGTGACCGATGGCATCGGAGTATTTATAACACCAATCGATTTTAAACTGCCTGTCGCTGATTTTCTTAATGTATTCGCTCGTGATATAGAAATCATCTTCATCATCATCAATGATGAGGATCCTGGTTACGTGATTCATCTCGGCCATGGTGTTCTATGATTGAGTTTCGGGTAGAATGATGTGAAAGCTTGCTCCTTCTCCCGGGGTGCCCCTTGCGGAAATGAACCCCATGTGGTTCTCGGCAATTTTTTTACAGATGGCAAGTCCGATACCCGAGCCCGGATATTCTGCTTTACCATGCAGCCGCTGAAATATCTGGAATATTTTATCGGCATATTCCTGTTCGAATCCAATGCCTTTATCTGTCACAGTAATTTCGTAGTATGATGTATCACCTTTCAGATGGTGCACCTCTTTGTCTTCATCGGACAGCAAACGGCTGCTGATAGTAATATGCGGCGGCTGGTCAGGTTTGCGAAATTTTATCGCATTTGTAAACAGGTTGGTAAACAGCTGGCGCATCTGCAAAGGGATTGCATCAATCACCGGGAGTTTGTCTGTTTCTATAATTACTCTACTTTCTTCAATCTTCAGCTCGAGGTCAGCCTTTACATCAGCAATCACATTGTTCAGGTCTACCTGCGAAAATGGTTCCTTGTTCCGGCTTGTGCGGGAAAATTCAAGCAGGTTATCAATCAGCGTACGCATGTTTTCCGTTGCAGCAAGCATACGGTTCAGGTACAGCTGAACATCCGGCTCCAGGTTCACAGGAAGTTTTTCCTTCAGCCTTTCGCTGAACGAAGTAATCTTTCGCAGGGGTTCCTGTAAATCGTGTGAAGCGATATAGGCAAACTCTTCCAACTCCTTATTGGACCGGTCGAGCTCTCTTACTTTATTCTCAAGTATTTTCTGGAACTTCTCCTTCTCAAGCACCATCTGTTTATAGTCAGACAGGTCGGGCTCTTGTTTAGCGCCCGCCGCCTCCCTATTTTCCACAGATTTATCCATCACTGATGATTATTAAATTCCTGGTATTGTTTCATCTTATTGTAAAGGGTCTTGCGGTCAATATTGAGCAACTTGGCAGCTTTACTTTTATTGAAGTTCGCCTGCTTCAATGCTTCGATAATCATTTCGTATTCTGCATCAATGCTGGCTGCCTTTAACGTGGTTTCGTCGAGCACTGTTCTTCCGGGCGAAGGGGCCGGATAGTTAGTTGCTGCGACAGGCGCGGTAGTCACAGGAATGGAAGCTGCGGGTTCTGCAGCGGCCGTATCAAAAGAGAGCTTATTGAAGTTCACGATCTCGAACGGCAACGAACGTACTTCGATGTAATCACCATCTGTTAACAATGTTGCTCTTTTCACCACATTTTTCAGCTCACGCAGGTTGCCGTACCAGATGTATTTCTGAAAGATTTCTTCCACTTCGGGAGAAAATCCTTTTACGTTCTTACCCAGTTCTTCGTTTGTGAGTTTCAGGAAGTGTGCAGCGAATGTCATGATATCACCTTTGCGTTCACGCAGTGGCGGAATGGTCATGCTGAATTCGTTGAAACGATGGAAAAGGTCCTCGCGGAATTTTCCCTTCTTCGATGCTTCCCACAACGGTTCGTTACTGGCGATGATAATGCGCACATCCAGTTCAATGTCTTTAGTTCCACCTACTCTTCTCATTCTTCTTTCCTGCACTACTCTCAGCAGCGACACCTGTATGTCGTAAGAAAGGTTTGCAATTTCATCCAGGAAGATGGTACCGCCATTGGCGAGTTCAAAACTTCCGATCTTCTGATTCAACGCACCGGTAAACGCGCCCTTTTCGTGCCCGAAAAGTTCACTTCCTGCTAACTCTTTCGAAAGTGCACCACAATCAATTGCTACAAATGGTTTATGGCTGCGTTTGCTTCTTTTATGAATTTCCTGGGCGATAGCTTCCTTACCACTTCCGCTTTCGCCATAAATAATAACACTGTAGTTTGTTGGGCCAACCAATTCGATCTGCTGCAAAATCTGCCGGAAAGCCATGCTGTCGCCAAAAATATATTGGCCACTGACGACGATATTTCCTGCCGGCTTCTTTTCTTTCTTTTCATCGCCAGGAGCAGCAGCAGGACCAGCTGCCGGAACCACGGTCGTTTCTGATCTATCCAGCGCCTTTCGGATGGTAACAATAATTTCGTCGGGGAAGAGGGGTTTCGTTACGTAATCGA
>JAFAGE010000437.1 GCA_023423015.1 Bacteroidota bacterium | reverse complement strand
GCACTACGGATACTCCGAAAAAGACCTGGCAGGTGCCGGACTTATTATGGGCGATGTAGCTATTGTTTTTAAGAACGAAGCATTTTACGGAGATGTACTTCAGGTAAGCATAACCGTTAGCGATCTTTCGAAAGCTACATTCGATTTAATTTATAAACTTGAGAAGAAAGTTGATGACAGGATAGTTCCTGTCGCTTTCGCTAAAACCGGAATGGTTTGTTTCGACTATAACAAACGCCGCGTAATGCCGATTCCTGATGAAATAAAAACAAAGTGGGCAACCGGTTAGTCTCTGTTCCAGATTTTCCAGCTTTCTTCTGCCTGGATAACGAGCATCTCGTATCCATTCCTGGTAGTGGCACCTCTCTCCTCCCCTTTCTTCAGGAATAATGTTTGGGCCGGATTGTAGATGAGATCGAATAAATAGTGGTTACTGCTGATAAACTGATAAGGAATAGGCGGGCATTCATCTACAGCAGGAAAAGTTCCAACGGGAGTAGTATTGATAATTACTGAATATTCTTTCATTATACTCTCGTCAATGTCTTCATATTGAAGCGATGATCCCTGGTGAAGTTTCCGGCTTACAATCTTGTAACTGATGTTGCATTTTTCCAATACGTGCACCACAGCAGCAGTTGCCCCGCCGTTACCCAGGATAAGCGCCTTCTGGTGGTGACTTTTTAAGAGCGGGCGAAAACTATTTTCAAATCCGGTTACATCGGTGTTGAAGCCTGTGAGTTTGCCTTCATCTATGCGAATGCAATTGCAGGCGGTAATATTTCCCGGAAGTTCTGTTTTATGCAGGTAAGGGAGTACAGCGCGTTTGTAAGGGATGGTTACATTCAGGCCCCTGAGATCGGGCACCGAATCGAGCAAGCCAGGCAACTGCTCAATTTTTTCAAGCGGGTAAAGTTCATACACATGATCAGACAGGCCTTCGCGCTCAAACTTCTCTGTAAAATATTTTTTGGAGAAGGAGTGCGACAGCGGAAAACCGATCAGGCCAAAACGTTTCACTGAATCGATTCTTTGTCGAGGAACAGATGGAACGTGTCGCCACGCAATCCCAGCCGCATGGTTTCAAGTGGGATCACTTCATTGGGGGCAATATTTCCCAGGTTTACGTTGGCCCCTGCGAGCTCGATGAAATATAGCTGTTGCGATTTCTGGGGTGCTTCCCAGATGATGCGTTCTTCGGGGATCTGTGTAAGAATTTCCTGCACCAATCCTTCGCGTACTTCACCGCTTCCGCGGTAGATGCCGACGTTCCCCGCTTCGCGTGCTTCAGCAATTACATAAGTTGAGCCGGCGTTCAACTCAGCCCGCATAAGCTCAATCCATTTATAAGGAGGGATAATGTGTGCAGCATCCTTACTGCCTACTTCGCTGAGTATAGTACCGTATTTCGTGAGCTTTTCGATGTATCCGCACTTCTCTGCGTGAGGAATATCGATCGATCCGTCGCTCACTTCCATATATTCTATGCCATACTCTTTGCAAACCCGGATGTAATCGTCGAATTGGTTGCGGATCAGGAATGCTTCAAAAAGGGTACCGCCAAAATAGACTGGAATGTTGTACGACTTGTACGTTTCAATTTTTTCACGAAGGTTGGGAGTAACAAAGGAGGTTCCAAAACCCAGCTTCACAATGTCTACATGTGGGCTGGCAACGCTCATGAAATGATGAACTTCAGTTACACTTAAACCCTTATCCATCACCATGGTGATACCGTGCCTGCGGGGTTTGAGGTTCCTGTCCGGGATCTGCTGAAGATTGAAATTCATTCAGTGGTTTTTAAAAATGCCGGCGCAAAAATAAGGAAAGGAATCAGATCGCCCTGTTCTTCTTGTATCTCGCCACCAGGTCAACTACCTGCTGATGTTGCAGCAGCGCGGGATTCAGGTCGATTAATTTTTTTAAAAGCCGTGGAGTTTTACTCATACCTTTCTCCAATTGCAGCAATCCTTCTTTCATTTTGCCCATCGCAAAGTAAACTGCACTGAGATAAAAGGTAAAAATAGGTTTGTTATCCGTGTGCCTGTTTGCAGCAGAAATCTGCTCCAGTGCTTCATCAAAATATTCTCCGGAATACAAACAGCGGATCAAAGCTTCCCAGCTTGATATGTTTTTCGGACGTTGGGCTACTACTGTTGAAAAATATTGGATCGCTTCCTTGAATTCACCAAGCTGCATCTTGCATTCGCCCATTGCCAGGTTATATTCCGGCTGCAAACGGTGAATTTGCAATGCGGTCTGCAACTGTTTTACAGCTGTTGTCCATTGTCCTTCGTTGATGTATGTACATGCAATCTTGTAGTACAGCTTGCTGTCTTCCTGGTTGAGATGCGATGCTTTCCGATAATAAAACCTGGCCTGTGCATAGTTTTTTAGCCTGTCGTAGCAATGACCTATGGCTTCGTAAATAACATCTTCAGGACGCGATAATTCAAGCACACGCTCGAGCGCTTCGATGGCGTCCTTAAATTTCCTCAAGCGGATGTAGGCATCACCCATATTTCGGTAAGCATAGTCGAACTTTTCATCGATAGCTACGGCATATTTGTAAGCATCAATAGACTTCTCATAAAGCTTTAATCCCTGGTATGCTGCGCCGAGGTTGAACCAGGCAAGTTCACTGTATGGATGCTCTTCTATGATCTGCTGGTGCAGGCGGATGCTTTCTTCGTTCCTGCCGGTGAAGTCGGTCCAGAAGCATATCTTATAAAGCGCCTCCTCGTTTGTGGGATCCTGCTCAAGGATAAGTTTGAGGCAGTCGAAAAGTTTATCGAACTCCTCGTAATCGTCGTATACATCTGCAAGTTCGAACAGCATCTCTATCCTTTCCCGTCCTTCAAAAAGCTGCAACGCGTTTTCCAGGAGTTCTACCGCCTTTTCCTGCTGGTCGAGAGCAAGGTATACGTCCGTTTTAAGGATGTAGAGGTTGATGTCGTTACTATCGAGTAATTCGGCGTGATGCAGTATGGAAAGTGCTTCGTGATACCGGCGCGTGGCAATGAGCAGATCAGCCTTTTTGATGTTGAGCATGGCCGAATACGGGTATTGTTCTATGCCCATCTCTACGGCCTCAAGCGCCTGTGGAATATCTTCAATGTCGTCGAAATAGTCAACTATCTTTTCGAACGCGTCTTCTTCCAAAAAGGAATTAGCCCGGCCGGCCTTCAGATTCTGAAATTGCCTGATCAATTCCCTCAACTCATCTTTATCTTCTCCAAACGAATTGTCTCTCATTTATTTAAGAAGGTTTAGGT